>NZ_VRVG01000097.1:0-20667 GCF_008040085.1 Methylobacterium sp. WL7
CCCTAGGTGAGGCCCGACCTTGGCGCAGCACGCCCGTTCCCTCCTGTTCGTCGCCTACTGGACCGCCTGGACGGCCCTGTTCGTCGCGCCGCTGGTCGTCCTGGCGCTCGCCGGGGCGCCGGCGCGGCCGGTCCGCACGGCGGCGCGGCTCTGGGCCCGCGGGGTCCTGGCCGGCCTGCACGGGATCGTCGGCCTGCGCTACGTCGAGGAGGGGCGCGAGCACATCCCGAACGAGCCCTGCCTGCTCGTGGCCAACCACCAATCCACCTGGGAGACCCTGGCCTTCCTGGTGCTGGTCCCGGACGTGGCCATCGTGGCCAAGCGCGAGTTGCTGGCGATCCCGGTGGTCGGCTGGTTCCTGCGGCGCTCGCCGATGATCGTGATCGACCGCGCCAACGGCACGCAGGCCCTGCGAGCGATCATCGAGGGCAGTCAGGCCGCCGTCGCGGCGGGCCGCTCGGTGCTGATCTTTCCGGAGGGCACGCGGGGCCGGGCCGGCGACCCGCTGCAGTTCAAGCGCGGCGTGGAACTGCTCTACGGCCGGCTGCGCCTGCCGGTGGTGCCAGTCGCGGTGAATTCCGGCCTGTTCTGGCCCCGGGGCATGGCCACGCGGGCCGGCACGATCGTGGTGAGCTACCTCGCCGCCCTCGCGCCCGGCCTGCCGGCCGCGGAGTTCCTGCGCGGCACCGAGGGCGCGATCGACCGCGAACTCGACCGCTGGCGTCCGGCCGACGCGCAGGGGCGGCGTTAGCCCCCGTCCCCGCCCCGAACAATCAGGGCTGCGCGCGCCTCCCGCGGCACGGGAGCCGCTGACTACATCGCGAGCCACCACCAGCAAGCTGTTCGGGTGGGCGACGATCAGCTCTCACCTGTCGGCCGGACTTTAGACGACGGCAATCACGGTCTTCGATCAGCGGATCGGCGCGATCGGCCGGATCGCCCCCCCGCAAGCGTGTTTTCGCAACAGACGCGATCCACCGAATACCGATCGTCTCGGTATTCCCTACCGACGCCTGGATTTGCAACCCACAGTTGCACAAATGGTTACTTGATGAACCCGGAGGTGTTCATGTCGCTCTCTCCCGCCGCCATCCTCAGCCCCGCTTCGCGCTCCCTCGCATGGCTCGTCGGCCCCGACGCGCTCCTGTCCACGACCGCCCTCTCCACCGGCCAGCTCGCGAGCCTCGGCCCGATCGCCTCGATCATCGAGGGCACCGTCGATAACGGCTCCGCGGATTCGGGCGGATCGGCGCTGCCGGACACGGTCAGCGCCACGGCGAACCAGATCGTGCTCGACACCCACGCGCAGATCGAGGGGTTCGCCCACGCGGTCGCGCCGCTGAACGGGCCGCTGCACGGATTGACCAATCTCGGCGAGACCGTGGGCCTCGGCCATATCGGCGAGGCCGGCAACCTGATCACCGACCTGACGGGCGCCGTCGCCAACCCGACAGGATCCGGCGCGATCCCGTCGCTGCTGAGCGATGCCGGTGCCGTCGCCACGGCCGCCGGCACGCTGCTCGAATCGGTCACGGCGGTGCCGGCGAGCGGCAACGGCCTCGTCGGGGCCGGCGGAATCCTCAGCCCGGCGACCAGCATCCTCAACCAGGCCGTCCTCGACCTGCACACGACGCTGGAGGATGCCGGCCATCAGGTGTCGGTGCTCAATGCGCCGGTCCACGCGGTCACGGCTCTCGGCGAGACACTCGGCCTCGGTTATCTGGGTCAGGGCGGCAACCTCCTGACCGACACGCTGGCCCTGCCCGGATCGCTCCTGACCGGCGGCGGGCTCGCCTCGGCCAGCCCGGTCCTGTCCGATCTCGGCCACGTCCTCGGCTCGGCCGACACCCTGGTCGGCTCGATCACCGGCGCGGCCAATGCCGGCGGCCTGCTCTCGTCGGACGGGCTGCTGGCCCCCGTCACCAACCTGGCGAACACCGCGGTGCTCGACATCCACGCGACCCTCGAGAATCTCGGGCACGGGGTGCCGCTCCTGAACGACGCGCTCCACGGCCTGACCAATCTCGGCGAGACCCTCGGCCTCGGCTATCTGGGGCAGGGCGGCAATCTCCTGACCGACGTCGCGGCCCTGCCCGGCGACCTGCTGGGCGGCCAGGGGCTCGGGGCGCTGTCGCCGATCCTCAACGATGTCGGCGCCGTGACCCACGCGGCCGGCGGCCTGCTCGGCGGCGTCACCGGCATCCTCGGCGGGCTCGGCGGCGATGCCGGGGCGCCGGGCGGCAGCCTGCTCGCCCCCGTGACCTCGGCGGTGGATGGCCTGCTCGGCGGGCACGGCGGAACGCCCCTCGACGGGTTGCTCGGCGGCCTCGCCGGTGGAGGCCAGGCGGATGGGATCGGCCCCCTGCTCGGACCGAACGCGCCGCTGCAGCCCGTGGCCGGGCTCGCCAACGGCGTGATCGACGGCATCCACGGGGTGCTGGAGCAGACCGGCCACGACGTGGCGATCCTGAACGAGCCGCTCCACGCCGTGATCAACCTCGGCACCAATGTGGGCCTGGGCGAGCTCGGCGAGGCGCACAATCTCCTGACCGACGTGGTCAACCTGCCCGGCGCGGTTCTGGGCGGCAACGCGGCCCCCGCGATCGGGCAGGTCGCCGGCGATGTCGGGCAGGTCGCCGATGCGGCCGGCGGCGTCCTGGGGTCGGTGACCGGGGCTCTCTCCGGCGCCGCCGGCGGCCAGGGCGGCACGGGTCCGCTCGATGGCGTGCTCGGGACCGTGACCTCGGTCCTGGGCGCCACGGAGGGCGGCGCAGGCGGCAACCCGGTCGGCGGCCTGCTGGGCGGCCTGACCGGCGGGGGCTCGGGCGATGCCGGCACCGGGACCCACCCGCTGATCGACGTGGCCGCGGGCCCGACCAGCGCGACGCCCTTGGCCAACGCGGCCGTGCTCACCCCGGCCGCGGATCCGGCCCACACCGTCCAGGCGAGCGCCATCGCGGTGGGGGCCGACCAGCCGAGCCTGGCCACCGCCAGCCTGCTCTCCGGCGACAGCATCCTGCTGCCGCAGAGCGGCGGCGGAGGCGCGGATTCCCTCGTCGGGCAGATCCTGAGCCCGGCCTCGACGGCGCCCGCCGGTGCCGGGGACGCCGGTGGCTCCCACGGGGCGAGCCTCGATCTCGGGATCGTCACGATCGACCTCGGCAGCCATGCCGACGTCCACCACACCGACCCGACCCCGCACTCGGCCACGGGCGGCCTGCACCTGCTCGGCCTCTGACGGCCGGAGCCCCCGCCGCCGACGCGGCGGGGGCTTTTTTGGTGGACGTGGAGCAAGGCTCCGGGGGACAGTCCGTTGACCGACGAACGCGTGTTGCGTGCTGCCAAGCGCCGGGAATTCTGGGCCGCGATCGGGGCCGGGCGCACCGCCCTGATCACCGTGATGATCGTGAGCGGCCTGATCAACCTGCTGATGCTGACCGCCCCGATCTTCATGCTGCAGGTCTACGACCGGGTGCTGCCGAGCCGCAGCATCGCCACCCTGGTCGGGCTCGCCGGCATCGCCCTGATGCTGTTCGTGATCCAGAGCGTGTTCGAGGTCTTCCGCGCCCGGATCCTGTCGCGGTTCGGCCGCCTGGTGGACGAGCGCCTCGGCCCGCGGATCTTCCGGACCCTGCTGGCGCGCGGCTCCGAGACGCCGCGCGGCGACGAGGGCCCCCAGGCGCTGCGCGACCTCGACACCGTGCGGGGCTTCGTGTCGAGCATGGCGCTCACCGCCTTCTTCGACCTGCCCTGGGTGCCGCTCTACATCGCGGTCTGCTTCCTGTTCCATCCCTGGCTCGGGGCGGCGATCGCGGCCGGCGCCCTGTTCCTGTGCGTGCTGACGGTCCTGACCGACTGGGCCTCCGCCGAGACCACCCGGGAGACCGTGCGGGTCGCCGGCGAGCGCCGGTCCTTCACCGACATGGCGCACCGGACGGCGCCGCTGCTCTGCGCGCTGGGGATGCGGTCGCGGGTGGCCGACCTCTGGCAGGTCCGGACCCGCAAGAACCTCGACGTCGCCACCTACGGCAACGACCTCGCCATCGGCTTCGGCGCGGTGGCGCGCCTGCTGCGCACGGTGCTGCAATCCGGGATCCTGGGGCTCGGCGCCTACCTGGTGGTGCGCGAGGAGGCCACCGCCGGGGTCATGCTGGCCGCCACGATCCTGTCGGCCCGGGCGCTGGCGCCGGTGGACCTCGCCATCGCCAACTGGAAGTCGTTCTCGGCCGCCCGGCAGGCCTGGAGCCGGCTCGTGGCGTTCCTGCCCCGGCGGGAGCCGGAGGCCCTGACGCCCCTGCCGGCGCCCCGGGAGAGCGTGCGCGTGACCGCCCTGTCGATCGCCGCCCCCGGGACCGACAGCCTGATCCTGCACGACGTCAACATCGCCTTGGCCCCCGGCAGCGCGCTCGGGGTGATCGGCGCCAGCGGCTCGGGCAAGTCCACCTTCGCCCGCGCGCTCGTCGGCCTGGCCCGGCCGGTCCGCGGGGTGATCCGCCTCGACGGCGCGGCGATCGACCAGTGGGATCCCGACGCCCTCGGCCGCGCCGTCGGCTACCTGCCGCAGGACATCGAGATGTTCGACGGCACCATCGCGGAGAACATCACCCGGTTCGACCCGGCGCCGGACCCGGAGGCCCTGCAATCGGCCGCGAAGGCGGCGGGCGTCCACGAGGTCGTGCTGCGGCTTCCGGGCGGCTACGACGCCCGGGTCGGCGCCGGCGGACTCGGCCTGTCGGGGGGCCAGCGCCAGCGGATCGCGCTGGCGCGGGCGCTCTACGGCGACCCGTTCCTGGTGGTGCTCGACGAGCCGAACTCCAACCTCGACGTCGACGGCGACCGCGCCCTGTCGGCCGCCGTGCAGGGCGTGCGCGCCCGGGGCGGCATCGTGGTGGTGATCGCCCACCGGCCGAGCGCGCTGGCCGCCGTCGACCGCATCCTGGTCCTGGGCGAGGGCCGCGTGCGCCTGCACGGGCCCCGCGACGAGGTCCTGGCGCAGCTGGGCGCCCTGACCCGGCAGACACCCACGAGGGTCGCATGACGCGGGACCAGGCCTCCATCGACCCGACCCGCGAGACCCGGCGCTCGCTGCGGCGGCACGTCGTCGGCGTCGCCGCGGTGATCGTGCTGGCCACCGGCACCGGCGCCTGGACGGCCGCCACGGAACTGTCCGGGGCGATCATCGCCACCGGCTCCCTGGTGGTGGAGAGCAACATCAAGAAGGTCCAGCACCCCACCGGGGGCGTGGTCGCCGAACTGCCGATCCAGGAGGGCGCCCGGGTCCAGGCCGGCGACCTGCTGGTCCGCCTCGACGCCACCACCACCCGGGCGACCTACGACAGCGTCACCAAGAGCCTCTGGGAGATCGCCGCCCGCAACGCCCGGCTGGAGGCCGAGCGCGACGGCCGCGACGAGCCCGCCTTCCCGGCCGACCTCGCCGGGGCCGGGCCCGACGTCGCCCGGATCGTCGACGGCGAGCGCAAGCTGTTCCGCTTCCGCCGCGACGCGCTCCAGGGCCAGAAGGCGCAGCTGCGCGAGCGGATCGGCCAGTTGCGCGAGGAGATCAAGGGTCTGGTCGAGCAGGCCGCCGCCAAGGAGCAGGAGACCACGATCATCGGCCGGGAATACGAGGGCGTCGAGGATCTCTGGAAGAAGAACCTGATCCAGTTGACCCGGCTCACCAGCCTGCAGCGCGACATGTCCCGGCTCAAGGGCGAACGCGGGGTCCTGGTGGCCAACATCGCCCAGGCCAAGGGCAAGGTCTCGGAGACCGAGCTGCAGATCATCCAGCTCGAGCAGAACCTGCGCAGCGACGTCGCCAAGGAGCTGGCCGAGAACCGCGCCAAGGCCGCGACCCTGACCGAGCAGCGGATCGCAGCCTTCGACCAGCTCCAGCGCATCGAGATCCGCTCGCCGCAGACCGGCTACGTCCACGAGCTGGCTGTCCATACCCGCGGCGGCGTGATCTCCCCGGGCGAACCGATCATGCTGATCGTGCCGAACGCCGATTCCCTGGTGGCCGAGGTCCGGGTCGCGCCCCAGGACATCGACCGGCTGCAGACCGGCCAGGCCGCGGGCCTGCGCTTCCCGAGCTTCGACCAGCGGACCACGCCGGAACTCAACGGCCGGGTCACCCGGATCGCCGCCGATGTCAGCGAGGACAAGCGGACCGGCAGTTTCTACTACCTCGTGCGCCTGGGCGTGACCAAGGACGAGCTGAGCCGCCTCGACGGCGCCAAGCTGATGCCCGGCATGCCCGTGGAGGCCTTCATCCGGACCGCCGACCGGACCGTCCTGTCGTACCTCACCAAGCCCCTGGTCGATCAGGCGCGCCGGGCATTCCGCGAGAAATAGGGCCGTCCGGCGTCCTCGCCGCCGATCGGCAGGGATTTTGCAACCCCTGATTGCATACAGGGCTTGATCCCGCAGGATCCGGCAGAACCGTAGGCCAGCCACGATGCCGATCGACCCCAACAACCTCGCGCAGACCGCGACCCTGACCTACAGCGCCGAGTTCGACACCCTCGACCTCTGGAACGGGACCTCGGGCCTCGACACGGCGGGCGGGCCGCAATGGGGCAGCTACGTCACGGCGACCGGGACGCGGCCGTTCAACCAGGAGCAGGAATGGTACCTTCGCGCCGACCATCTCGTCGGCGGGAGCGGCGCGGCTTTGCCGAACCCGTTCGGCGTCCATGACGGCATCCTGACCATCACGGCCGCGCCGTCCGACCCGGCGCTGCTCCCGGACCTCGGCGGCCAGCCCTACACGTCCGGGATGATCAACACGTCCCACAGCTTCAGCCAGACCTACGGCTACTTCGAGATGCGGGCCGAGCTGCCGGCCGGGCAGGGGATGTGGCCGGCCTTCTGGCTGCTGGCCAAGGACGGCTCCTGGCCCCCCGAGATCGACGTGATGGAGATGCTCGGGCACGACCCCGACACGCTCTACACCAGCGTCCACAGCCTCGCGCCCGGCCAGACCGCCGGCGACCACACCCTGAGCCAGGGCACCGCGCAGGTCGCCGACATGAGCGAGGGCTTCCACACCTACGGGGTGGATTGGGGGCCCGACAGCCTCGCCTTCTACTTCGACGGCCAGGAGGTCTACCGCACGCCGACGCCGGCCAGCCTGGACAAGCCGATGTACATGATCGCCAACCTCGCGGTCGGCGGCACGTGGCCCGGCGACGCCGACGCGACGACGCCGTTCCCGGCCCACATGAACATCGACTACCTGCGCGCCTACCAGGCCAGCCCGACCGGTGCGGCGGCGAGCCTGGAGCCGGTCTTCCACTTCTACGACGCGTCCACCGGCCAGCACCTCTACACGGCCAGCACGGCGGAGCGGGACACGCTGCAGAGTTCCCAGACGGCCTACGCGTATCAGGGGGTCGGCTGGGCGGCGCCCACCGACGCGGCCGGCACCGCGGACGTGTTCCACTTCACCAACGCGGCGACCGGCGACCATTTCTACACCGCCAGCGCCGCCGAGCGGGACGGCCTGATCGGCTCCGGCTCGGGCTACCGCTACGACGGCGTCGCCTTCGAGGCCTACACGGATCCGTCCGCCGCCGGATCGGCCGCCATGAACATCGAGCGGTTCGTCAACACCGAGAGCGGCCGCCACTACTACGCGTCGAGCACCGCGGAGATCACCTATATCGAGCAGGGCCACGCCGGAACCGGCTGGATCGACGAGGGTCATGCCTTCACGCTCCACGCCCCGACCCAGAGCATGTTCGGCCTATAGCGGCCGGGGAGGGGGAGGGCCCGATCGGATCACGATTGCGGCAGCAGGGCCTGAAAACCGCTGTCGTCCGTGATGTTTGCCCGATGCGGCGGGAACAATCGCCGGGGCCGCCTTTTGTGCTGGCGGTTCCACCCATCGGCCCGGTCCGGATCGGCCGCCGACCCCATCGAGACAGGAGATCGCTGTGCCCGCGGCGCGGAGCGCGACCATGCGCGAGCCCATACGGCCAGCGGCTCCGGCCGGCGGGATCGCCGGCGTGCGTGTGAGCCGATCCTGCGCAGCCCGCTCCCACGCAGCCCTCGCCCGCACGGCCACGCCGTGACCGCCCGGACCGCCCTGGACGTGATCGAGCAACTGCCCCGGCGCTCGAAGACCGTCGATCGGATGATCGCGGGCCTCGCGGTGATCCTGGCCATGCTGGGCATCGCTGTGGGCGCCTCGGTCTACCAGCAGCGCGGCAGCGAGGCCGTGCGTCACGCCCTGGCCGTGGAGGGGCGCCTCGGCCGGGTGCTGTCGGCGGTGCAGGACGCCGAGACCGGGCAGCGCGGCTACCTGCTCACCGGAGACGAGGATTTCCTGCCGCCGTTCCGGGCCGGCCGCTCCAAGGTCAACGGCGAACTCGCCCGCCTGGGCGACCTCCTGCGGGACGACGACGGCCAGCGCGCCGAACTCGACGGCCTGATCCTGCTGATCCGCGAGAAGCTCGGCGAACTCGCCACCACCATCGACCTGTACCGGGGCGGCGACGCGGAGGCGAGCCGGACCCTCGTCCGGGAGGGGAGCGGGCGCCGTCTGATGGACGAGATCCGCACGGTCGTGCGCCGGATGGAGGCCCAGGAGACGGCCCTGATGGAGCAGCGCCAGGCGGCGGTCTCCCGGATCGCGCTGCTGATCTGGGCGGCCCTGGCCGCGCTGGTCCTGGTGCTGATCCTGTTCGCGGTGTCGGCCATGCGCGAGGCGGGGCGCCGCCGCCGGCTGTCGCGCTTCCTGCCGCAGGAACTGGTCTCGCGGCTGGCCGACGACGACGGCAGCCTGCGGGCGGGCCGGCGGCAGCAGGCGGTCATCGCCTTCGTCGACATGCGCGGCTCCACCGCCCTGGCCGAGCGCCTCGACCCGCAGCAGCTCTCCGCCTTCCTGTCCGCGTTCCGGCGCCGGGTGATGCGGACCGCCCGGCTGCACAACGGCGTGGTCGACAAGTTCCTGGGCGACGGCGCCCTGGTGGTGTTCGGCCTGCCCGAGGCGCAGGGCGACGACGCCGCCCGAGCGGTGGCCTTCGCGGGGGACCTGGTCGAGGCCATCGCCCGCTGGAACCGCAAGGGCGAGCACGACGCCACGGTGCGCATCGGGATCGGCCTCCATTGCGGCGAGGTGTTCAGCGGGATCATCGGCGAGGAGGCCCGCTACGAGTTCACCGTGCTGGGCGACACCGTGAACGTCGCCGCGCGCCTTGAGCAGGCGACCAAGGTCCACGGCGTGCCGATCCTGGCCTCGGAGGCGGTCCGGCGGGCCGCAGGCCCGGCCACCGCGGTCTGGCGGGAGGTCAGCCGCGAGCCCCTGCGCGGCCGCCGGGAGCCGATGGCCTATTTTTCCGTCGAGCCGCCGGGCCACGCCGAGCCCGCACCGGCCCGCCTGCGCGACGTCGATCCGCTCCCGGAACTGGCGCTGTAGCCGCGCTTTCGAGCCGCGCCGGCAAGCGGCGCGGCCGTGACCAACCGAGAGGCCGATGCCGAGAAACCTGTCCTGGCTTCTGCGCCGCGAGACCCTGCTGGGCGGCGCCGTGATGCTCCTCGGCATGGCGGCCCTGGCCGCCTGGTATCTCCTGCAGGCGACCGTACTCACCGTCGCGGTGGCGCCCCGGGACGGCACCGAGCCCGGCCTGATCAAGGCCTACGCGGACGCGCTGGAATCGGGCCGCACCGGCCTGCGCCTCAGGATCCTCGCCTTCGACGACGTGCGCGAGAGTGCCGCCGCCCTGCAGGACGGGCGGGCCGACCTGGCGGTGGTCCGGCCCGACGTGCTGCTGCCGACCAACGGGCTCACCCTGGCGATCCTGCGCGACCAGGCGATGATCATCGCCTCGCCCGAGCAGGCCGGCATCACGGATTTCCCGCACCTGGCCGGCAAGCGGGTCGGCATCGGCACGCACCGGGACGCCGATATCGGATTGCTCAAGAGCCTCCTCGGCTATTACGGCCTGACGCTGGAGCCGGCGGCGGGCACCGGACCGGGCGACCGCGCAGTCGTGCTCGTGCCGGTCGGCGAGGATGGCGTGGCCGGGGCGCTGCGCGAGAAGCGGATCGACGCCTTCATCAGCATCATCGCGCCCTCCGCGCCCAAGGCGCTCGAGCTGGTCGCGGCGGTCCGCTCGGTGGCGCGCGGCGGCAAGGTCGCGTTCGTCGCCGTGGCGGACGACGACGCCGTGATCGAACGCTTCCCCAAGCTCCAGGCCGTGGCCATCCCGGGCGGCCTGTTCGGCGGCCGGCCCAAGCTGCCGGCCGACGACGTGAAGACGGTGGGCGCCTCCTACCGGCTGATGGCCCGCGCATCCCTCAGCCGTGCCGTCGCGGCCGACCTGACCCAGCAGCTGTTCGAGAAGCGCACGGAGGCGGCCAACGCCACGGAGGCGGCGGATTACGTCCAGGCCCCGTCCTACGAGACCACCGTGGCGGCCACGAGCGCCCGGATCCCGATCCACCCGGGGGCGATCGACTATTACGAGCGCGAGCAGCACGGCTTCGTCGAGCGCTACGGCGACACGCTCTACCTGCTGGGGGCGCTGGCCGGCGGCCTGGTCTCGGTCCTGGCCTGGATCCGGCAGCGCCTGGCCGGCCTGCGCCGCGAGCACATCGACGAGATCGTGGAGCGGCTCCTGGAGATCACCGAGCAGGCCCGCGCGGCCCAGGATCCGGCGGCGACCGCCGGGCTGACCCGCGAGGTCGACCGCCTGGCCGGCGACGCCGTCCGCTACGCCCGCGAGCGGGCCCCCGACGCCGCCACGATGTCGGCCGTCGCCATCGCCCTCGACACCGCCCGGGCGACGATCGCGGACCTGCGCCGCCCTGCCGCCGCGGACTGACCGGGCCGGGATGGCGGGGGTGCCGGAGCGGGGCGCTACGGGCGGCAGCGCGCGACGACGCGCCGGAGGGACTCGCGCTCCCGGGCCGGCGCGAACAGGTCCGCCCGGGCCGCGCCGCACGCGGCCAGATTGTCCAGGAACCCGGGCTCCTCCTCGGCGCGCAGGAGCAGGGCGGCCAGGGCGGCCTCGTCGCCGACCGGGAAATAGCCGGGATAGGTCGGCCCCAACAGGCCGCGCGTGCCGGGGATGTCGGAGGCGATCACCGGCAGGCCGGACACGAGGGCTTCCGACACCACGTTGGCACCGCCCTCCTGGAGAGAACTGAGGACCATGACGCGCCCCCGGGTCAGCCACCGCCGCACCAGGGATCCCGGCCGGTCGCCGAGCCACAGGTAGCGCGGGTTGTCGGCCATCTCGGCGCGCGCCTGGGCCGCCCAGACCTCCGCGGAGGCCCCTCCGAGATGGACGACGCGCATGCGGGACCGGGCCGGAAGCCGCCGGACGGCGCGGGCGGCGCGGAACGGGTCCTTCTCGGCACGCAGGTGCCCGACGACGAGGACCTCGAACGCCGCCTCCGATACCGGCCAGCGCCGTCGCCGCGGCAGGGCGGACTGGAACACGACGTCGAGCTTGCCGCGGTGGCGCTCCGGAAGCGCGGCGGGGATCAGGTCGTGGAGGCCGATCAGGCGGTCCGCCAGGTCGAGCGAACGCAGCGTCGGCTCGGGGTCCGCCGCGAGATAGTGGTAGACGTCCGTGCCGGTCAGGGCGACCACCAGCGGCCGGTCGGGGTGGCGGGCCTTGAAGCGCGCGATGGACAAGGCGCTGCGCCAGGCGTGCAGGGCGAGCATCAGATCGGCGTCCGCATCCTCCCCGTAGGCCATCGTCACCTCGACTTGATGTCCGAGATCGCCGAGGATGCGCGCCCAGCGGGTCGCCGTTGTCCGATTTCCGGCGCGGGACATCCTCGCAGCCGGCGTGATGAGACTGATCTTCATGGTCTCGACAGGCTTCCAGGACGTTTGATGCGCGCACCGGTTTCCGCTGCCGACCTCGTGACCATGCTGCAGGATGCCCGGGCGCGAACGCTCGAACTGGTGGCAGGCCTCGATCGTGACCGCCTCATGGGGCCGAAGTCAGATATCGTGAACCCGCTCCTGTGGGAAATCGGGCATCTCGCCTGGTTCCACGAGCATTTCATCCTGAGAGCGCTCGACGGGCAGCCGCCCCTGATGGCCGAGGCGGACACGCTCTACGATTCCGCCCGGGTGCCGCACGCGACGCGCTGGTCGATCCCGCTGCCGGCGCTGCCGGAGACCCTGGGCTACATGGCCCGGGTCCACGAAGCCCTGATCCGGCGTCTGGCCGATCGCGAGCCGACGCGCGAGGAGGCCGACCTCTACCAGCTCGTCACCTTCCACGAGGACATGCACGACGAGGCCTTCACGTACACGCGCCAGACGCTGGGCTATCCCGCGCCGGCCTTCGCCGCGTCGGCCACCGCCCGGTCCACGGGAACCGGCCCCTGGCCCGGCGACGTCACCGTGGGCGGGGGAACCTGGCGGCTCGGATCCGAGCCCGGCGGCTTCGTGTTCGACAACGAGAAATGGGCGCATCCGGTGCCGGTCGCGCCGTTCCGCATGGCCCGCGCGCCGGTGACCAATGCCGAGTTCGCGGCCTTCGTCGCGGATGGCGGCTACCGCGCGGACGCCCACTGGGACGCGGACGGGGCGGCTTGGCGCGACGGCTGCGGCGCCGCGCATCCGGCCTACTGGACGCGTCACGGGGCGCGGGACTGGACCGTCCGCAGGTTCGACCAAGACGCGCCGCTGGCGCCCGACGAGCCGGTCGTCCACGTCAACTGGCACGAGGCCAACGCCTATTGCCGCTGGGCCGGCCGGCGCCTGCCCACGGAGGCGGAATGGGAGGCCGCCGCCGCCGGCGCGCCGGCGCGCGATGGGACGCTCGGTGGCACCAAGCGCGGCTATCCCTGGGGCGATGCCCCGCCCACGGCCGACCGCGCCAATCTCGACGGCGGCCATCTCGGCTGCGTCGACGTCGCCGCCTACCCCGCGGGCGACAGCGCCTGGGGCTGCCGGCAGATGCTCGGCAACGTCTGGGAATGGACCGCGAGCCCCTTCCTGCCCTTTCCCGGCTTCGCGCCCGACGCCTACAAGGCGTATTCGGAACCCGCCTTCGGAACGCGCAAGGTCCTGCGCGGCGGCGCCTGGGCGACCCGCTCGCGCATGGTCGACACCGGCTATCGCAACTTCTTCGGCCCGGAGCGCCGCGACGTGTTCGCCGGCTTCCGCACGGTGGCGCTTTAGGACGCTCGCCGCCGCACTGGATCCCGGTTCGGTGCAGGCGGCCCAGACAAGGCCGAGGCCGCCCCGTGCGCCGTCAGGCTTCGACGCGGATGCCGGGGGGGCCGGCCTCGAACCGCCCGACGATGGCGGCCTGCGCGAAGCCCGCGGCGCGGACCTGGGCCAGGATCGCCTCGGCACGACCGGGCGAGCAGGTCACGAGGAGGCCGCCCGAGGTCTGGGGATCGGTGAGGATGTGGCGGCGCCAGTCCGGCAGGTCCGCGGGCAGGGTGACCTGGCCGCCGAAACTCGCCCAGTTGCGGTGCGATGCCCCGGTGACGAAGCCGTCCCGCGCCAGCGCTTCGGCCCTGGGCAGCAGCGGGATCGCGCCGCCCGCGACGACGAAGGTCAGGCCGGCGCCGCGGGCGAGTTCGAGCCCGTGCCCGAGGAGGCCGAAACCGGTGATGTCGGTGATGGCGTGGACCTCCGCATCGCCCGCCAGATCCGCCCCGACCCTGTTGAGACGCGTCGTGGTGGCGACGAAGTCGGCATAGCCCGCGGCGTCGAGGGCCTCGCGCTTGATCGCGGCGGAGTAGATGCCGACGCCGAGCGGCTTGGTCAGGATGGCCACGTCGCCGGCGCGCGCGTCGGCGTTGCGCCGGATGCGGGTACGGTCGCACAATCCGATCACCGCCAGGCCGTAGATCGGCTCCGGGGTATCGATCGAGTGGCCGCCCGCGATCGGGATGCCCGCCTCGGCGCAGGTGGCGGCCCCGCCCTTCAGGATCCGGGCGACGACCTCGGGGGCGATCTTGCCCACCGGCATGCCCAGGATGGCGAGCGCGAGGATCGGCTTGCCGCCCATGGCGTAGACGTCGGAGATCGCGTTGGTGGCGGCGATCCGACCGAAATCGTGGGGATCGTCCACCATCGGCGTGAAGAAGTCGGTCGTGGCGATGAGGCAGGTCCCGTCATCCAGCGCCCAGACCGCCGCGTCGTCGGCCGTCTCGTTGCCGACGAGCAGGCGCTCGAACGGACCGGCCACCGGCTGGTCGGCCAGCAGCGTGCGCAGCACCGCCGGGTCGAGCTTGCAGCCGCAGCCTCCGCCATGGGCGAGGCTGGTGAGGCGGACCGGCGGAGGCGTATCCATGGCTGAATCCTGTGGCATCGCGCGCTGTGACAACGGAGGGTTAACCACGGGTCCTAGCAGACAAAGGCGGGGATCCGGTACAGACGGCCGTCAGGATGGCACGGTGCGGGCGCGTCGCACCCGCCACCCGGCCCGCCCGGATCGGTGCAGGACCGCAGCGTGCGCCGCCTCCGTCCGGCCCGTACGCACACGGCATCGTCCCGCAAGATCCATCCTCGACAGAATGGGCGTTCGATTCGGTGATCTAACGCCCGCATGAGCCGTCAATTGATTGGACATCGGCCTCCGCTTGAGGGTGTTAGAGTGTCGGAACACGGGTGGGGACGGCGATGCTGAGACGGACGTTGAACGGGGCGTTGCTGGCGGGACTGGGATGGCTCGCGGCATCCGGCGGCGCCGTCGCGCAGGAGCGCGCGAAACCGGCCTTCGTCTTCACCGGCATTCCCGACCAGGACGAGAGCCGCCTCGTGGAGCGCTTCGGCAAGGTCGCGCGCTATCTCGAGGGCAAGCTCGGCGTGCCCGTGACGTACATCCCCGTGAAGAACTACCCGGCGGCGGTGACGGCCTTCACCAACGGCCAGGTTCAGCTCGCGTGGTTCGGAGGCTTCACCGGGGTGCAGGCGCGCAAGGCCTCGCCCGGTGCGCAGGCGATCGCGCAAGGCGCCGAGGACGCGGCGTTCAAGACCTACCTCATCGCCAACACGAAGACCGGCCTGGCGAAGTCGGCCGACTTCCCGAAGGCGGTCGCCGGCAAGACGTTCACGTTCGGCTCGCGCGCCTCGACCTCGGGTCGCCTGATGCCGGAGTATTTCATCCGCGCGGCGTTCCCGGGCAAGACGCCCGAGGAGGCGTTCTCCCGCGTCGGCTTCTCCGGGGACCACACCCGCACGATCCAGCTCGTCCAGTCTGGGGCTTTCGAGGTCGGGGCGGTCGACTACTCGGTGTGGGACCTCGACGACAAGGCCGGCAAGGTCGATCACACGGCCGTCGGCATCATCTGGGAGAGCCCGCCGTTTCCCGACTACCAGTGGACCGTGCGGGGCGATGTCGACGCGATCTACGGCGCCGGCTTCACCGAGAGGCTGCAGGCGGCCCTCGTCGGCATCACCGATCCGGCGATCCTGGCGCCCTTCGCCCGCTCGAAGTTCATCCCGGTGACCAACGCCGCCTATGAGCCGATCGAGCGCGTGGCGAAATCCACGGGCTTGCTCGACTGACGCGAGCGCAGCGCGGTGACCGCATCCCGAGCCGAGCCGGAGATCGTGCTGTCGGGCGCCCAGGCGGCCTATGACGGCAAGCCGGTCCTGTTCGGGGTGGACCTGACCATCCGGGCCGGCGAGCGGGTCGCCCTGATGGGCCGCTCGGGGGCGGGCAAATCTACCCTGCTCGGGCTCATCCACGCCCAGGCGCGCGCCCGCACCGCGCTGATCCCGCAGGCGGCGGCCCTAGTGCGGACCCTGTCGGTCTTCCACAACGTCTACATGGGCCGGCTCGACCGGTGCTCGACCCTGCACAACCTGCGCACCCTGGCGTTTCCGGCCCGCGCCGACCTGGCCGAGATCCGAGGCATCCTCGGGGAGATCGGGCTCGCCGGCGAACTCCACGCCAAGGCCGGCGCCCTGTCGGGGGGGCAGCAGCAGCGCGTCTCGGTGGCGCGCGCGCTCTATAACGGGCGCCCGATCCTGATCGGGGACGAGCCGGTCTCGGCCCTGGACCGCACGCAGGGCGGCCTCGTCCTGGAGCGGCTGGCCAGGCGCCACCGGACCCTGGTGCTGGCGCTCCACGACATCGCCCTGGCCCTCGCGCACACGGACCGGATCGTGGTCCTCGATGCCGGGCGCATCGTGCTCGACGCGCCCGCCCGCGACCTCGACGAGGCGGCCCTCGCCCCGTTCTACGGTCAAGCCCCGTGAGCGCCCTGCGCCGGATCCCCGGCTGGGGCTACGCGGCGGTGACGCGCTGGTTCGCGGCGGGTGCGCTGGCCGCGCTCCTGGGGGCCGACCTCGCGGTCAGCAGCCTGCATCCCTGGGCCGACCTCCAGCGCCTGCTCGGCGGCCTGATCCGTCCGGACTTCCTGGCGGTGGACATCTGGAGCGTCGTGTACACCGTCGCGTTCGCGATCCTCGGGGTGACGGCGGGGGCCGGGGCCGGCTTCGTCCTGGCCATTCCGTTCGCCAGGGTCCGGGGCGTGCGCCTCGTCTGCGCCGGCCTGCGATCCGTGCACGAGCTGTTCTGGGCGCTGCTCCTGATGCAGGTGTTCGGCCTGTCGGCCCTCACCGGCATTCTCGCCATCGCGCTGCCCTATGCGGGGATCTGCGCCAAAGTCTATTCCGAGATCATGGAGGAGGCCGACCTGTCGGCCCTGCGGGTGCTGCCCGAGGGGACCGGCGCCCTCTCGGCCTTCGCGTACGGCCGCCTTCCGGATGTCGCCGCGGCCTTCCGGCACTACACGCTCTACCGGTTCGAGTGCGCCATGCGCTCGACCCTGGTGCTCGGCTTCATCGGCCTGCCGACCATGGGCTTCTACCTCGAATCCGCCTTCCGGCAGGGCCGCTACGCCGAGGCCGGCGCCCTGCTCCTCGTGTTCTACGCCCTGATCGGCTCGCGCCGTCTCTGGATGCGGCTCTCGACCCTGCCCCTCCTTCTCATCGTCAGCGTGCTCGCCCTTCCGCGCACCGTCGGGACGACGCACTGGCTCTCCAGCCTGGACCGCTTCGTGACGCACGACATCGTCCCGAGCCCGCTCCGGTCCGGCGCGCTCCTCGACCCGGCGACCTGGAGCCGGCTCGGGCTCTGGTTCCGGCCGATCCTCACCCAGCAGATCCTGCCGGGCGCCGTCCAGACCCTGATCCTCGCGCAGATCGCGCTGGTGGCCACCGCGCTGGGCGCGCTGCTGCTGTTCCCCCTGGCCTCGCGCCGGTTCGCAGGGACGATCGGCCAGCCCTTCGGGCGCGTCCTGCTCGTGATCGTGCGCTCGACGCCGGAATACATGCTGGCCTACGTGCTGCTGCAGCTGCTCGGGCCGTCGATGCTGCCGGCGATCCTGGCGCTGACGATCCACAACGCGGGCATCGTCGGCTACCTGATGGGGCGCCACGCCGACGACCTCGCCTACCGTGCCGACGCCCCGACGGGCCTGAACCTCTACAGCTACGAGACGGTGCCGCGGCTCTACGGGCAGTTCCTCGCCTACCTGCTGTACCGCTGGGAGCTGATCCTGCGCGAGAGCGCGATCTTCGGCATCCTCGGCGTGGCGACGCTCGGCTTCTACGTCGACGCCGCGATCTCCGAGCTGCGCCTCGACGTCGCCGTGCTGCTGATCGTGGCGACCGCCGCCCTGACCATGCTGGTGGATGCGCTGTCCAGGACCCTGCGCCGGTCCCTGCGCCTCACCGACCTGCCGGTCCGCCTCTCCGAGTCGCGGCACGGATCCGCCGCGACCCCGCCCCTCCGCACGGCCTGCTCCTGACGGGCTCGCGCCCCTTTACGGCTGCCGCGAGGGGGCGACCGGCCGCGACGAGGAGCGCCGCCGGCAGGGCCGGGGAGTCCGGATGGATCGGCCCGGGGCCGACAAGCCCCTCAAGCCGGCAGGACCACCACCTTCGTCTTGACCGGCGTGCGCGCGTAGAGGTGGATCATGTCCTGGCTGAGCAGGCCGACGCAGCCGCTCGTGATGCCGGAGCCGATCGTCTCGGGATCGCTGCTCGCGTAGATCGTGTAGAGCGTGTAGGCGCCGTTCTGGTAGAGATGGAGCGTGCGGGCGCCGAGCGGGTTGTCGAGGCCCCCCGGCATGCCGCGGGCGTATTTGGCGGCCTCGGGCTGGCGCTTGATCATCTCCTTGGGCGGCGTCCAGGTCGCCCATTCGGACTTGCGGCCGACGTAGGCGTCGCCGCTCCACAGGAACCCGTCGCGGCCGACATTGGCCCCGTAGCGGGTGGCGGATCCGTCGCCCTCGACGCGATAGACGTAGAAGTTGCGAGGATCGACCACGATCGTGCCGGCCGCCTCCTTGGTGTCGTAGCGGACCGTCTGGCGGAAATATTTCGGGTCGACCTTGCGGATGTCGGCCGCCGGGATCGGGAACCTCTCGTCGGGCATCGGCCCGTAGATCTTGGCCGCCTCGGCCAGGATCAGGCCATCGGATGTCGCGCAGCCGCCGAGCCCGAGCGCGCCCAGGCCGACGGCCGAGCCGGCCAGGAACGACCGGCGGCTGAGAAACCCCGCCTGCCCCCCGCGCAGGCCGACCGCATCCCCGTCGCCGCCCTCGGCGCCCCGACCGTCCATGATCATGATCCCGGACTTCCCATGAGCCGCGGCCCGATACGGTCACGCCCACGGCCTATACCAATCACGCGCCCGGCTCGACTGAGCTTGGCAACGCCTGTCCGCCTGGAAGCGCGGCTATTACGTCGAGAGTATGGCCAAGCCTGTTCGGCGCGCGGATGCGGCGACCGGGGGAGGTCGGAGGCGGACGTGATCCGCAGATCGGAGGCAGGGCCAAGCCGGTGGCGATCATCGCCGGCTCAAGGCTCGTCGGAGCCGTGCCGGGTTTTCGCTCTGTGAGGAAGTGGCGCGCCCTACGGGAATCGAACCCGTGTTTTCGCCGTGAAAGGGCCGCTACCAGAGCTCAGGCTAGCTGAGGCTTACGACTTAAGTGACTGAAGTTTAATAGCTCTGCATCGGCACGCTAGCGCTAGCTAATCGGGACAGGCCCCCGTATATTAGGTCATATTATGCCAAGCAAGCGGTAGGGCTATGGCGCGCACGGTCAGAGACGCGAAATTGGAGACCCGATCGGCTCGTGCGCGACTCACGCCTCAGCCCGCACCTTATTGGCGGTGTCTCATCCCCAGCGAGTTGCACCTAGGCTATCGGCGCCGCCGCAAAGATGCTCCGGGCAGTTGGGTCGTTCGGCGGTACCTCGGGCTCGACGCCGGGGGCGTTGGTCGCTACCGGGCGGAAACGCTCGGTCTCGCCGATGACTATCAGGATGCCGACGGCGCGACGGTCCTAGGCTATGCCGACGCACAGCGGTTAGCGCATGAGGCGGCCAACGGCGCCGAGGAAATTGCGGCCGTTACGGCCGCGCCTCTGACGGTGCGGGTCGCTATTGAAGACTACCTTGCTTTCCTGCGCGTCGAGCGCCGAAGCGCCGTCGATGCCGAGAGCAGAGCGCGTACGCACATCCTCCCGGGTCTGGGCGAGTTGCGCGTGGATGCGTTGACGACGGACACTCTTGTCCGCTGGCGCGATGGCTTGGCAGCAGAGTTGCCCAGGGCGCGAACGAGACCCGGTGAACCTCAACGCTACAAGATGGCTCCGACATCGGATGACCAGCGGCGCGGTCGGCGAGCTACCGTGAACCGGACGGCGACCGTTTTGAAGGCAGCGCTAAACCGCGCCTTCGAGCACGGGCAAGTCGCCGATGACACGCCCTGGCGGCGGCTCAAGCCCTACCGAAACGTCGGGGCGGCTCGGCCGGGCTGGCTGACGGTATCCCAAGCCCAACGATTGATCGCCGCTGCTGAGGCTTCGACCGGGTTCCAGAAGCTCGTTCAGGGGGCGCTGCTGACCGGTTGCCGCTACGGCGAGATGTGCGAGTTGCGGGTATCCGATTTCGCCCGGGGGCTGCTGACAGTCCAGCGCTCGAAATCGGGCAAAGCCCGAGATGTGCGGCTTACTGAAGAAGGGGTGGCTTTCTTCAAGGCAATAAGTGCCGGACGCCGCTCCGAAGAGCCTATGTTCGCTCGGGGCGACGGTCAGCCGTGGGCGAAATCGCTGCAGGGCCGCCCGATGGCAGCGGCGTGTCGAGCAGCCGGCCTCGCACCAATGGGGTTTCACCAGCTTCGGCATACCTGGGCGAGCTTAGCCGTGATGGGCGGCGTGCCCCTGCTCGTCGTGGCCCGCAACCTCGGGCACAGTGACACCCGAATGGTCGAGCGGCATTACGGCCATCTCACTGAAAGCTATCTCGATGAGGCAATTAAGGCGAGCGCACCTCGTTTTGGAGCTCCGGAGGCACTCGCGTGACTAAGCGCCCCGCATTGTCCACTAACGCACCGGCATGGGAAGACTTTGAAAGCGCCGACGTCAAAGTTAGACGCAGTTGGCTTAGCTACATCGACATGTGCTTCGACAAACTATTTCTCGAAGGCCTAAACGAATCAGCATTAAATGATCGAGAATTCGAACAGTATATGGAGCGTTACAATATTTATAGAACATACAGCAAAGCCCAGCTTTCAGATTCGGAGAGGAATGCTTTGCTCCTGGGCATGACCAGCCCTTCGGACCATGTAGACAGATGGAAGCAGCTCGCGACCGTCATTAGAGAACATGGAACATCGATCGAATTGAATGAAATATTATCAGAAATGATCGAATACGGCGG
>NZ_VRVG01000098.1:0-20589 GCF_008040085.1 Methylobacterium sp. WL7
CCCGAACCCCTCCGTGACCCCCATGCGCCGCCAGCTTATCGAGGATCCCGTGACCCGCGCCGGGCCGCTGTCGCGGCGGCTCGCGGTGTTCTCGATCCTCGCCACCGGTCTCGCCCTGATCCTGGTGCGCGACCCGCGCGCCGACACCGACGCGGCGCTGGTGGCGCTGGCGGCCGGGCTGTGCGTCGCCCTGGCCGCGGCGGTGGCGGCCGTCTTCGCGTTCGTGCATGTCTGGCGGGAGGGCGCGCGCGGCCTGGGCGCCGCGCTGGCCGGGCTGGTGCTGGCGCTCCTCCTGCTGGGCTACCCGGCCTATCTCGGCGTGCGCGGCCTGCGCCTGCCGGTCCTGTCGGACATCACCACCGACATCGACAACCCGCCGGCCTTCTCGCGCTCGCGCGCCGCCTTCGCGGCCCGGGGCGGGCGCTACCCGGCCGATCCCGGCCCGGCGTTCCGCGAGCGTCAGCGCGCCGCCTACCCGCAGATCGCCCCGCTGACCCTCGACATCGGCGCCGACGAGGCCTTCGAGCTGGCCCGCAAGGCAGCCCTCAACCGGCATTGGCAGATCGTCGAGGCGATCCGCCCCGGGGGGCGCACCGGCAACGGCCGGATCGAGGCCGTGGCCCGGGGCCTCATCCTGAACCTGCCCGACGACGTCACCGTGCGGATTCGCCCCCGGGCCGACGGCGCCCGGATCGACGTGCGCTCGGCCTCGCGGCTCGGCGGGCGCGACTTCGGGACCAACGCCGACCGGATCCGCGCCTATCTCGACGACGTCGCCAACCTGGCGCTGGCGGTGAAGTAGGGTCAGGCCGGCGCGTAGGTCGCGTCGAGCCGCGGCGGCCCGTCGCAGGCGACCAGCCCGCGCCCGACCAGATCCTCGAGATGGGCGAACACCGACAGGGCGGCCGCGCCCCGCAGCCGCGGATCGAGCCCCTGGTAGATCGCCGCCACCACCTCCGGGATGCGCGTGTCCCCGGCGGCCAGCCGGGCGCGGATCGCCGCCTCCCGCTGGCGGCGGTGGCCGATCAGGCAGCGGACGAGCCGCGCGGGCTCCTGGACCGGGCCGCCATGGCCCGGCCAGTAGGTCGTCTCGGTGCGGCCGCGCAGCTTCTCCAGCGAGGCCATGTAGGCCCGCATCTCCCCGTCCGGCGGCGCGACGATCGTGGTGTTCCAGGCCATCACGTGGTCGCCCGAGAACAGGGCGTCCGCCTCGGGCAGCGCGAAGGCGAGGTGGTTCATGGTGTGGCCGGGCGTCTCCACGGCCACGAGGGTCCAGCCGGGACCGGAGACGGCGTCGCCCTCCGCCAGGATGCGCGCCGGCGCGTGCGCCGCGTCCGAGCTGGCATCGAGCATCGGCGCCTCGCCCTCCGCCAGGGCGCGGGCGGCCCGGTGCGGGCCGCAGCCGACGATCGGCGCCCCGGTCCGGGCGGCCAGCAGGCGGGCGCCCGGCGAATGGTCGCGGTGCGTGTGGGTGACCACGATGGCCTCGACCCGCTCGGGGCCGAGGTCGTCCAGGAGCGCCGCGATGTGGCCGGGGTCGTCGGGGCCGGGATCGATGATTGCGACGCGGTCCTGGCCAACCACGTAGGTGCAGGTCCCGGTCGCCGTGAAGGGGCCGCCGTTCGGGGCGATCCGCCGCCGGATCAGCGGCGCCACGCGCTCCATGCGCCCACTCTCGGGCAGGGACCGCTCGACGCGCGGCCCGCTCTCGTCCTCGACCGTCATCGCCACCCCGTTCCGTCCCGGCGGTGGTTCTACGGCTGCGCGTGAGCGCTGCGCAATCGGGCGCAGCGGCCGTGGGGGCTTCCCTGAGGACAACGGTCCCGGAGAGGGCCGTTCCTCAGGGCGTGCGGGCTTCAGCCCGCGCGATGCGACCGGCCGGATCGGACGCGCACGGGGACCGGTACGGGGGCCGGCGCCACGCCGAGGCCGAGTGCGGCCGCGCGCGCCGCGTCGGCGGCACCATCGACAATCTCGGTGACACGCGCCGCCAGGGCGGCGAGCTTGGATCGAACGGCTCTCTTTGCAGCTTGCAGCATCTCGGATCCCGGTTCGGACCTAGTGACCTTACAGCGAACGCGACCGTCTGACTCCCGTTCCGTCACCCAATCGTCGCGGGGCGGTCCGCCAGCGAGACGAAACCCGGCCGCTTTGTCAAGTGCGCGGAACCAGAACCGAACCTTGGCGTTTTTGAGTCCAGAACGACGCGGCCGCCCGCGCCGGACCTTTCAAAGGATACGCGCAATGCTCGGTTGGGCCGTAACTTTCCTCGTCGTGGCTCTGGTCGCCGCTCTGCTCGGTTTCGGTGGTATTGCCGGCACCGCCATGGAAGCTGCCAAGCTTGTGTTCTTCGTGGCGATCGTCCTGTTCGCGATCTCGGCCGTCGTCGGCCTGATGCGCGGCCGTTCGCCGACATTGTAAAGCGATCGTAGGGGCCGGCGCTGGCGCCGGGCTGGCGACAGACTTGGAGAGAGCCGCCGTCCTCGACGGCGGCTTTTTCATCGCGGAGATGCCAGGATCCACAGGATCCGCCGTCTCGGGCTCAGGCCTTCTCGCGCTCGCCGCCGTCCAGCTTCGCGATGAGTTCGGCGAACCGGTCGGGCACCGGCTGCAGGGCGACCGTATCGTACATCGCGCGCAGCTGCGCGGCGATGCGGTTGCGGGTCTGGTCGCTCAGGCCGCCCCCGCCGGCGCGTGCCGCGGCGGATGCGGCCACACCCTGGGACTCCCCGGGTTGACGCGATGCGGGATGGGCCGTGGGCTCTGCGGCGGTGCCAGCATACGGATCGCCCGCACGGGGGTCCGCATCCTTACCCTGATCCGCCATTCACACGCCCCTTGTTGCCGAAGTCCGCTGGGCCGCATTGTACTGCGGCTCGACATACGCCATGGCTGCGGCTGCAACGCCCGCCCGCCGGATCGGTTCCGCTGGGGGCGGAACGGAGTGCGGGCCTCCGCGTTGGGCGGTAGGCTGCGCAGGATACAAGCCGGCCCCGGCACGACCTCGGTCGAGGACCGAGGCATCGCGGCCGGGCAACACGGCGAGGCACAGGGGATCGAATGTCGACATCGCAACTCGTGGTACAGCACCTGCCGTACCTGCGCCGCTACGCTCGGGCGCTCACGGGGAGCCAAGTGGCGGGCGACGCCTATGTCGCGGCCACCCTGGAAACCCTCGTCAACGAGCCGGATACGCTCGGCCGCAGCACCAACATCAAGGCCGACCTGTTCCGGGTGTTCACCCGGATCTGGAATTCCCTGTCGGTGAACGGGCGCAGCGAGCAGGTCCAGCACGACCTCCCGGCCGAAGTCCGCCTCGGCCAGATCACACCGCTGCCGCGCCAGGCCTTCCTGCTCTCCTGCCTCGAGGGCTTCTCGGAAGAGGACGCCGCGATCATCCTGGCCGTGGACGTCTCCGAGGTCCGCGACCTGGTGGACGAGGCCGGGCGCGAACTCGCCGCCGACATGGCCACCGAGATCCTCATCATCGAGGACGAGCCGCTCATCGCCATGGACCTCGAGGCTCTGGTCGAAGGCCTCGGCCACAACGTCATCGGTGTCGCCCGCACCCGCACCGAGGCGATCAAGATCGCCGGCGAGGGCAAGCGTCCCGGCCTGATCCTGGCCGACATCCAGCTCGCCGACGGCTCCTCGGGCCTCGACGCGGTGAACGACCTGCTGAAGACCTTCGAGGTCCCGGTGATCTTCATTACCGCCTACCCGGAGCGCTTCCTCACCGGCGAGCGGCCCGAGCCGGCCTTCCTCATCGCCAAGCCGTTCCAGCCGGCGAACGTCTCCGCGGTGATCAGCCAGGCGCTGTTCTTCCAGCAGACAGCGCGCCGCCGGGAAGCCAAGTCGGCCTGACCCAGAAAGTCGGCCCGATACGATAACCAGGGGCGGCCCGCCGCTTCCGGACTGGCGGGCCCGACGCGCAAGACCATCCCGATCAAGCCCCGGCGCAAGCCGGGGTTTTTGTTTGCCGCGTCTCGTGTCGTGTCCCTGGCCGGCCGCGCGCAAAAAAACGGGCTGGAGATGGCTCCAGCCCGTCGAAAAGGTTCCGGCCGATGCACAAGGGGAATGCGGGGAGGACCAGAATGGCCGGGTGTCGATAGAACGAGTGCCGCGCTGGGAGGTTCCGGCAAATACGCTTTTTAGGCGAACGTGACTTTTTAAGCACATGGGACGGTTGTGGATGGCGGGGGTGCGCCGTCGCACCAACATCCTGGACGCGAACGAATACTCAGTGCCCACAGAGACGGGACAGTTGTGGAACCTGCAATTGCAGACCGCGTTATGAAAACATCCTGTCAAGCTCTCATGATGAGGTCGGGGCGATGCTGCGGTCGGGTTTCATTCTGGGCGTGAGTGCTCCCGCGGCTCTTCTCACCGTGCTGATCCAGCCGGTGGTGCGTGAGACCGCCGACCGTTGGACGCCGCCGGTGCTCACGGCCGCGGCCTCCGCCGTCCACGCGCCGCTTCCGGGCATGCGCCCGGCCTCCCTGGCCCTCAGTCCGACGCGGGTCGCCGGTGTGCAGCGCGTCGACGGCCGTTCGGGCCCGGTCGCCGAGGAAGGGCAGGAGATCGGCATCCGGCCGATCCTGAAGCAGCCGCAGCAGCCGCGTCGTCTGGTCCGCGAGGGTTGCGAGACGGCGCTCAGCTCCCTGGTCGGCCCCGAAGCCCGCCGCATGGTTCCGGGCCGCTGCATCTCCTGAGCACCTGATCGGTTCAGCTGCGAGACACCAGAAAGCCCCGTCGTTCCGGCGGGGCTTTCTGGTGTCTGAACACTCGCAACGATCTCTATGGGATCGACGGGTTGGAGTTTTTATCTCTGCTCACGGCGGAAGGCTAAATCGTCTTCTCATATAGGCCCGATCCGTGCCGCGACACGCGGTCATTCCGGGGCCGCGCAGCGGAGCCCGGGATGACGGCGAGTAATAGGGGCAGGATATCAAGCCCGGGAGATGGATCTTCCACCTCCGTGACCCGTAGCGATAACGTGAGCCCATCGGTCCAAAAACAAGGACGGCGCCGGTCCTGGGGACGCGGCGCCGTTACGCGACTCGATCGGTTCGGTGCGTCACTCGGCGCGGCCGGTCCCCGTGGACTGCCCACCCTTGCGACCGGCGTTCGAGGCCAGTTCGCGGTCCTGCGAGAAGGAGCGCTTCTCGGCCGGCACGCTGCGTCCGCCTTTGCTGGCGATCTCGCGCTGCCGCGACAGGTCCATCGAGGCAAAGCCCCGCTTCGAGGTTGAATTTCCGGATGCCATCAGTTCCTCCTCAGGCTTCGCTTCACCCCGCAACAACCTTCAGCAATAACCAAGGTTCCTGTCATGAGACGTAGCCAAGTTTGGCAAAGCTAAGCTTGGCGGCAACCGCCGGCTGTGTGCGGCGTTGATCCCCGGTTGATCTGCGCGTTTCTCCGCAGGCGCCCGCTGCGGACCGGCCCGGGGCGGGCCTACTCTCGCGCGGCTGCGCCCGGTTCCCACGCCGCAGGCTTTCGAGGAGAGGTTTCCGCCAGTGACGAACCGCAACATGGTCAAGGACGCGGCCGGATCCGAGCCGGCCGTGAAGCCGAATACGCCGCCGCTCCCGCCGATGCCGGCCCCCGAGGATTCACCGACGCCGACCACCCGTGAGGAGCCGGTAGATTCGCCCCATCTCAATGCCAGCCTGAAGCGTGAGGCGCCGGGCCCGGGGGAGCAGGGTCTTTCGACGAAGCGCTGAGGCCGTCCACCGTCAGCCGGGCCTCGCCCGCGACTTCCGAGACAGGCCGACGATGAGGAGGCCGATCCCCAAGATCGTGGCGAGGCCCGCCACGGTCAGGATGCGCTGGACCAGCGGCGTGTAGAGACCGCGTGCGGCATCGTAGCCGTAGCACAGCAGCGCCAGACGGTCGGCCAGGCCGCCGACCCGCCCCTCGCCGGCCTCCGTCAGGGCGAGCCGGAGGTCCCGGCCGGTCAGCGCCAGGGGGGAGAGCACCCGCGCCACCCGGCCGTCGCCGGTCAGCAGCAGGGCGGCGGCGGGATGGGCGAAGCTGTCGGTCCCGGGATCGTAGATGGCCGTGTAACCCAGTGCTCCGGTCAGCCGGGCGAGGGCGGCATCGGTGACGAGCAGGGGCGTGGCGCCGTCCGCGCGCGGCCCGAGGGTCTCTTGCAGCATGCGACGCGCGGCCGCGGCGTCGTCGCGGGGATCGATCCCGACGAGCACCCATGCGTACTGGTCCGCGGGGAGGCCGGTCGCGGCCAGCGCGTCGGCGGCCATGGACAGCATCGGGTCGCAGACGTTCCCGCAGGTGTAATCCACCGGCAGCAGGAGGGTGGTGCGCCCGCCCAAAGCCTCGCCCAGCGTGGTGGTGCGCCCGGTCCGCGCGTCCGTCACCGGCACCGAGAGCGGCGCCCGGGCTCCGGGCAGAGGGGCGGCCGCCACCCGGGCGAGGTCGGCCTGAACCAGGCGCGCCTGGGCGGCGCCGGGATTCGCCAGGCCAGCGCATGCAATCGTCAGTAGGCCGACGATCAGGTACTGGACCGTGCGGATTGCATCGGGCGTGGGACTGGACAAGGGCTTGATGAACCGCATGGATATGTCGTCGGCCGGTCCGGCCCTCTCATCAGTACCACCCATGCCCGCGAGGGCGTGAAGCCCGTCGCGGAGCCAGTGCATGACCCTCGACACCGAGGTTTCCTCCCTGCGGCAGGTGCCGCTGTTCCGCGAGGTGGAGCCGGCGCGCCTGAAGCTCCTGGCCTTCACCAGCGAGCGCGTGCATTTCGAGCCGGGCCAACGCTTCTTCGCCCGGGGCGACGTGGCCGATGCCGCCTACGTGATCCTCATGGGCAGCGCCGAGGTGAGCATCGACGGGCCGGCCGGCCCGGTCCGGCTGGCGCTGCTCGGGCAGGACGCCCTGGTCGGCGAGATGGGCATCCTGGCCGACCAGCCCCGCTCCGCCACCGTGACGGCGGAGACCGCGGTGACGGCGTTGCGGATCGACCGGGGCGTGTTCCTGGAGCTGCTGGCGCAGTTCCCCCAGATCAGCATCGCGCTGATGCGGGTGCTGGCGCTGCGGCTGGAGCAGACCAACCAGGCGCTGGCCGAGAGCCGGGGCTGACCTCACGCGGTCGGATAGGTGATGAATTCCAGGAGCGAGCCGTCCGGGTCGCGGAAGTAGACGCTGAGGCCGGGGCCCGCCGCGCCGTGACGCTCGACCGGGCCCAGCTCCACCGGCACGCCGGCCGCCTCGAGATGGGCCATCGCGGCCTCGATCGTGCCCGACCAGCGGAAGCACAGGTCGCTGTTCCCCGGGAGCACGGGCTGCGCCGCGACCGGCTCCGCCTTCACGCCCGGCCCGTGGCAATTGAGCTGCACGCCGCCGAACCGGTAGGCGAAGCCGCTGCCGCGCTCGATCACCTCGGCGCCGACCATGTCGCGGTAGAAGGCGTTCGAGCGCGACCAGTCGCTGACGTGGATCACGCAATGGTCGAGGTGGATGGCCGGGCGCAGAAGGTCCCCGGGTACGACCGCCGCGTCGGTGGCAAGCGTCTCGGTCTCGGCCATGCTGTGCCTCCGCGGATGCCGGGTTTCGGTGGCGTCGTCGTCGCCCGAGAACCGGCGGCGACCTTTCGCAGGCCGTGCCGGTCCTCAGTCTTCGGAGGTGAATTAGGGCGCAACCATGGCCGTGGCAGGGGGCGCTCGCGCGTCCGTGCGGCGCAAAAGCTACATCGTCGCAGACGGGGAGACGGTAGGCATAGCGCCCTGGACCGTATCCCGCATGTCAGGACCCATGATCGCATCCCACCTGTCGGCCTGGAGCCGAATTCGCCGGCTCCTGCTCTCGCGAATTCTGCTCGCCGTGGTGGCGATCGCGCCGCTGGCCGCCTGCCAGACCCGCCCGTCCCAGCTCGCGCAGGACGACGAATCGGCCTGGTACATCGGGACGAAGGCCGACAAGCCGTTCGACATCCCGCTGGTCGACACCGCCCGCCTCGATCCGAAGTACCGCCGCCAGCAGGTCAGCTACAACGGCCCGGAGAAGCCCGGCACGATCCTGGTCGACATCGACCAGCGCCAGCTCCTCCTGGTCCAGGCCGACGGCAGCGCGATGCAGTACGGCGTCGGCGTCGGCAAGGCCGGCTTCTCCTGGAAGGGCGAGGCGCGCGTCGGCCGCAAGGGCGTCTGGCCGGATTGGAGCCCGACCGTCACGATGGTCTCGCTCAACCCCGACCTGCCCCGCACCCGCAAGGGCGGCGTCGACAACCCGCTGGGCGCCCGGGCCCTGTACCTCTACCAGGGCAACCGCGACATCCTGTTCCGGATCCACGGAACCAACGAGCCCTGGAGCATCGGCGAGCAGATGTCGTCGGGCTGCGTCCGGATGCTCAACGAGGACATCGCCGACCTCTACGAGCGCGTCCCGGTCGGCACCCGGGTCCTGGTGAAGCGGAGCGGCAAGTACCGGACCTGACGTCGACCGGACCTGACGTCCGGTTCGCCGGCTTCCGGTCCCTTACCTTCGCGGATGTCGGGGGATCGCGGGCGCGATGCCCGTCCGTGCGAAGGGATTGCGAAGTCTGAGGGGCAACGCTTTCGCAATCTCTTCGCGTAACGGTCGGCCGAGCGCGCTCCGCGGGACGCCCGGGTCTTCCGAAGGCGCATGGCTGAGCCGGCAAAAGCGCCACAATGGCCGGCGATTCCGGGCGCTTCGAGAAACCCTTGCCGGTCGTTCGTGGACAGCTTTCCGATGACAAGATCGATGCTCGCCCTCCTGCTCCTCTGTTCCCCCGCCGCCGCAGCCGGGACGATCAGCGGACCGGCGACGGTGATCGACGGCGATACGATCGAGGTGCACGGCACCCGCATCAACCTCTACGGGATCGACGCCCCCGAGACGGCGCAGAGCTGCCAGACCGTGACCGGCCGGGAATACCGCTGCGGTCGCGACGCCGCCCTGGCGCTGACCGCCCATATCGGCACCGGCGTCGTCACCTGCGAGCGCCGCGAAGCTGCCGGCCCAGGCAGCATCGCCGGCCTCTGCCTCGCGCATGGCGAGGACCTGTCCGCCTGGATGGTCGCGAAGGGCTACGCGCTCGCCAGCCGTCAGGTGACGCCCGCCTACACTCGTCAGGAGGGCCAGGCTTGGGCGACCCGTCGCGGCCTCTGGGCGGGGACCTTCGAGAAGCCCGCCGATTGGCGCCAGGACCGGCGCCGCATGGAAGCCTCGGCCGGGGCGAGCGCGGCCGATTAGAGCATCGTCCCGAAAGGTGTCCACCGGCTTTCGGAAAAAATGATGCAGACCAAGGAGCTAGCGCATCACGCCGGTTTGGGTGCGATGCGCTAGGCGCGCTCACGCCGTCTTGTCGTGGCCCTCGGTGAATTCCCGCCAGAGCAGGACCAGCGCCGCCATCACGGCCGGGCCGACGAACAGGCCGAGCAGCCCGAAGGTCTCGACGCCCCCCAGGATCCCGAGCAGCACCCACAGGAACGGCAGCTTCGTGGTGCCCCCGATCAGCGCCGGCCGAACGAAGTGGTCGGCCGCGAACGTGACCACGAATCCGGCCACGGCCACGACGACCGCCGCCTTCATCGAACCCGCCGCCACCAGGAGGAGCGCCGCGATCGCGATGGCGAGCGCCGCGCCGAACGGGATCATGGCGGCCACCGCCGTGAAGGCCCCGAGCAGCACCGGATGCGGAACGCCGGCGAAGTAGTAGACCACCCCGAGGATGAAGCCCTCGCCGAGGCCGACCAGAACGAGGCCGTCGACGGTGCCGTGCACCGAGGCCACCATCTGCCGCGCGACGCGCTCGCCCCGGGGGCCGAACAGCCGGTCGCAGGCGGAGCGGGCCTGCTCGGTGATCGTGCGCCAGTCGCGGAACAGGAAGAACAGGGCGACTAGGCTGAAGCCGAACAGCACGATCCGGTGCACCACCTCGCGTCCGAAGTTGCGCGAGGCGCCGACCACCGAGTGGTTGTCGAACCGGTGCAGCAGGTCGGATCCGGCCTGGGCATGCCCGAGGTTGTCGTTCCACCACGCGGTCGCCTGGGCGGCGCCGTAGGGCAGGTGCTGCAGGAATTCCGGGGCCGGGATGCCGCTCGCCTCGGCGTTGCGCACGAACTCGGCGACGTCGTGGGCCTCGCGTGCCGCCTGAACGCCCAGGATCGCCAGCGGCGCGAGGAACACCAGGGCCACCGCGGTGGTCATCAGGGTCGGCAGCAGCAGGTTGTGCCGGCCCGGCGGGAAGCGGCGCTCCAGGCGGGCGTAGAGCGGCCACAAAGCGATCGCCAGCACCACCGCCCAGGCCAGCGCCGGAAGGAATCCATGCAGGATCCAGAGTCCGAGCGCGGAGAGCGCCAGCACCAGCACGACCCGCGCCGCGCCCTGGGAGCGCGCCCGCTCCGGCGGCGGTGGGGGGCCGGGATGGGCCGGAGCCGTGACGGGCTGAACCGTGGGTAACATCCGTCTCGTCTCCTGACGCCGCGCAACCGATGCCGCGCACATAGACCGAATTCGTCGCGGCGCAGGGGGCGTCCGCGCACACGATCCGGTGCACGAGCCCGAACCAGCGCTGCAACGCACCGGGAACCGCCGCGGTTGCCGCACCTGACCCCCTCGTGTAGAGGTCGCGGCCGTCCGACGGGCCCGTAGCGCGGGCCCCGTACGCGTATTGGTGGCCGCGCGGGGCGTGAGCGCCGGGTCGCCCGGCGTCGAGGGGGGCACCCCGCCCGACCGATCCGGAAACCGAACAGCCCGCGAGAAGACATGTCCGACGAGCCCGCCCACGGCAGCGCCACCTTCGAGCGCGTGGCCGACATCATAGCCGAGACGGCCGACATCCCCCGGGACAGGATCACCCCGGAGAGCCACGCCATCGACGACCTCGGCATCGACAGCCTGGCGTTCCTCGACATCGCCTTCGCGGTGGACAAGGCCTTCGGGATCAAGCTGCCGCTCGAGCGCTGGACCCAGGAAGTCAACGAGGGCAAGGTCCCGGCCGAGCAGTATTTCGTCCTCAAGAACCTGTGCGCGCGCATCGACGGCCTGGTGGCCGACAAGGCCGCCAAGGTCTGACGCGCTCCAGCATCGTGCCGGGTACTGGATCCGGCACGATGCTGGAGATCCTTGATGTTGCATCATCGTTTTCCCGAAAGCCGGTGGCCACCTTTCGGGATGATGCTTGAGAGCCCGATGCCCCCATGCGCCTCGAATATTTCGAGATGATCGATTCCGTCCGGCACCTCGATCGGGCCGCCGGCCGGATCGAGGCGCTGGCCCGGGTGCCGATGGAAAGCCCTGTCTTCGAGGGACACTTCCCCGGCCATCCGCTGGTGCCCGGGGTGCTGTTGACCGAGACCATGGCGCAGGCCTCCGGCTACCTCGTGCTCGCCCATCTCGATTTCACCCGGATGCCGTTCCTCACCGGCGTGGACAAGGCCCGGTTCCGGTCCTTCGTCGGGCCGGGCGCGGAACTGATCGTGACGGCGACCCTCGAGCATGACGGCTCGGGCTACGCCGTGACGAAGGCGGCGATCAGCCATGCCGGGAAGGCGCTGTGCGACGCCGAACTGCGCTTCCGCACCATGCCGTTCCCGGATGGGCTCGACGCGCCGATGCGTGCGCGGGCCCGGGCCATCGGCCTGTTCGCGGACTCGGCGCAGCCATGAGCCGTCCCGTCGTCGTCACCGGCCTCGGCCTCGTCTCCTGCGCGGGCGAAGGGATCGAAGCGCATCTCGCCGCGCTCGATGCCGGCGCGGCGCCCCGGACCGACGCCGAGACGTTCGCGCCCTATTGCGTACATCCGGCACCGCCGATCACGTGGGACGGGCAGATCCCCAAGCGCAGCGACCAGCGGCAGATGGAGGCTTGGCAGCGGCTCGGCGTCTACGCCGCCGGCCTCGCCCTGGATTCCGCCGGCGTGAAGGACGATGCCGCCCTCAAGCAGGGGCTCCATCTCGTCGTCGCGGCGGGCGGGGGCGAGCGCGACTACGCCGTCGACGGCGCGATCCTGACGGGCCTGCGCGATGCCGCAGATCCGGGTGCCTATCTCAACGAGCGGCTGCAGAACGACCTGCGGCCGACGCTGTTCCTCGCCCAGCTCTCGAACCTGCTCGCCGGCAACATCGCCATCGTGCACGGGGTCACGGGGGCCTCGCGCACCTTCATGGGGGAGGAGGCGGCCGGCGTGGATGCACTGCGGATCGCGCAGGCGCGGGTCGCCTCGGGGCAGATCGACGCGATCCTGGTGGGCGGCTCCTACAGCGCGGAACGGCCGGACGTGCTCGTGGTCCACGAGATGGGCGGCTATCTCGCCCGCGCACCGTACCGACCGGTTTTCGAGCGGGCTGCGGCGGCGCCCGGCTTCATTTTGGGGAGCTGCGCAGCCTTCCTGATGCTCGAATCGGAGGCGCACGCGGCCGCTCGCGGGGCTCGGACGCTCGCCCGGCTGGACCGGGTGGCGAGCGACCGCACGCGGCGCATCCCCGGCAGCGTCGCCGCCAGCCTCGAAGCGCTCTGGCTGCAGGCCGGCCTCTCGGCCCCGGACCGCGTCCTGTCCGGTGCCTCGGGGGTCACCGCGATCACCGAGGAGGAGCGGGACGCGCTCACGCGGCTCGCCCCCGGCGCCGACGTCCGGGCGCTGGGCGACGTGATCGGTCACGGTCTCGAGGTCGTCGCACCGCTCGGGGCGGCGCTGGCCGCCGGCCTCGTCGCGGCAGGGACCGCCCGCGAGGTGGCGGTAACGACCGTCGGCCATCGCCGTGGCGAAGGAGTTCTGCGCCTGCGTCCGGCCTGATCAGCCTGCGGAGACGGTCCGAGGCAATCGGATCTTGGAACGCCCGCACTTCGACAGGGGCCGCTATCGGCCTGCAGGCGTGCAACGTCCAGCCGCGTCACGGTTCTCTGTCGGCCGATAATAGGCCGGCCGTGTCGATCCTGATCCGCGCCGACATATTTCGGCGGACTTGCCAATGCGCGGGTGAAGGTCTATCTCAGCCGCATCGGCACGTGTCCGGATATCTTGGACCGTTACGCCTTCGCAGGGCGGTTCTGACTTTCCTATCGCTATCGGTCGATACCGGTATCTGCTTTTGTGAGCGGATGCCATTTCTCACTACGCCTGCGAAGATCGAGGAATTCCATGAGCACCGGAACCGTCAAGTGGTTCAACGAGACCAAGGGCTACGGCTTCATCCAGCCGGATGACGGCGGCAAGGACGTGTTCGTTCACGTCTCGGCCGTCGAGCGCGCCGGCCTGCGTGGCCTGAACGAAGGCCAGAAGGTCTCCTACGAGCTGGAAACCGACCGCCGCAGCGGCAAGGAGTCCGCCGGCCAGCTTCAGACGGTCTGATCGCCGCTCCGACGGCCCGTGTTGAAGCCGCTCCCGAGGGAGCGGCTTCTTCGTATCTGCATTCGATCCCGGGGTGACGGCGGCCCGCCGCGCCCAACTCAGGAGTGTCTGTGAGCTTTCCGAACAAGCAAGGCGTCGTCGATCGACTGGAGGCCGCTGCCAAGGCGCGGTCCGAGATGCTGGCCCGGTTCCGGGCCCGCCCGACTGCCGATGATCCGGCCGTCCTCGCCCGCCAGTCCGCGCGCCGCGCCGTGGTTGATGCCCGCGAGGCCCGCGCGTCCGAGCGCGCCGCCCAGCGCGAGGCAGACCTCGCGCGTGCCGCCGCCCAGGCCGAGGCCGAGCGTCAGGCCGAGGCCGAGCGCAAGGCTGCCGAGCAGCTCGCCGCCCAGGAGCGTGCCAAGGCCCTCCAGGCCGAGCAGAAGCTCCAGCGCGATGCACGCTACCTTGCCCGCAAGGCCAAGGCGGCCAAGAAGCGGTAAGGTCTCAACGCCGAAGCAGCTGCCGATCCGGCACGCGGGCGCGTGAGCATCAAGACATTGGGGACCGGTCCGATCGCGATGCGGTCGGCCACCCTCGAACGCCCCGTTCGAGACCCCGCCTCAGGAGCTTGGCATGACCCATAAATTCAAGATCGGCCAGCGCGTCTGCCGGGTGCAGCTCGGACTTCCGGGCGACAAGGGCGGCGGCGAGGTTTTCGAGATCCTGCGCCTGATGCCGGAGGATCAGACCGGCGAGCGCTCCTACCGGATCCGGACGGAAGCCGGTGAGCGCGCGATCCGCGAGAGCGAACTGGTCGCCGTCAACCGACTCTGACCGGCTCGCGCCTTGTTAGAGCGTCCTGAACATGACCAGGGCGTCGACCAAGCCGAGACCCGGATGCCGGAAGGCGCCCGGGAGCCGGCCGACCTGCTCGAAGCCGAGGCTCTGCCACAGCGACACGGCCCGCAGGTTTGTCGAAATTACGAAGTTGAACTGCATCGCCGTGAACCCGCGCTCGCGCGCCCGATCGAGGGCGTGCAGGCCCATGGCCCTGCCGATGCCGAGGCCGGCCGCAGCCGGGTCGGTCATGAAGCCGCAATTGGCGACATGGGCCCCGCCGCCCGCCTGATTGGCGCGCAGGTAATAGGTGCCGCGTACCGCCCCATTTCGCTCGGCGACGAAAGTCTCGCGATCCGCGCCGGTCCAATAGGCGACGGCCTCGACCTCGCCAAGCCGAGGATCGAGCGCGTAGGTCTCGCCCGCCCGGACGGTCGGCACGATGATCCGGGCGATCGCCGCGTGGTCTGAGCCGCGCGCCGGTCTGATCTCCAGGCTCAACCGAACTGCTCACGCAGGATGCGTTCGTCGAGGCTGTGCCCGGGATCGTGCAGCAGCACGAGCTCGGTGGCGCGGTCCAGCGAGGTCTCCACCGTGCAGACCCGCCGGAACTCGGTGTGGTCGGCGACTGCGGCCACCGGGCGGTGGGGGGCGTCGAGGACGTCGATCCGGATCTTCGCGTAATCCGGCAGCAGCGCGCCGCGCCAGCGCCGGGGGCGGAACGCCGAGATCGGCGTCAGCGCGAGCAGCTTCGCGTCGAGCGGCAGGATCGGGCCGCCGACCGAGAGGTTGTAGGCGGTCGAGCCGGCCGCCGTTGCGACCAGCACCCCGTCGGCGATCAGCAGGTCCAGCCGCACGTGCCCGTCCACGGCGATCTTCAGCTTGGCCGTCTGGTGCGTCTGGCGCAGCAGGTAGACCTCGTTGATCGCCCGGGCCCGATGGCTGCGGCCCTCGGTGTCGGTCACGTCCATCACCAGCGGGTGGATGACGCTGCGCTGGGCGGCTTCCAAGTGCTCCAAGAGGTCGTCATCCCGGAACTCGTTCATCAGGAAGCCGACCGTGCCGCGGTTCATCCCGTAGATCGGTTTGGGCCGATCCATGAATCGGTGCAGCACCTGCAGCATGAGCCCGTCGCCGCCGAGCGCGACCACGACATCCGCCTCCTCGGGAGAGACGTGATCGTAGCGCCGCATCAGGGCGGCGGCGGCCTCTCGGGCATACCCGGTGGGGCTCGCCACGAATGCGATCTTCTTGAATGTCGGCATGGCGTCAGGCGATGCCGGGCAGGCGCGTCGGGGTCGCGTCGGGGGTCACGTCACGGCTCCAGTCTGATGAGCGAACCGCCCGGTTGACGTCGGTGCCCCGCATGCGTCTGACTCCTCGGGCACATGCGCGATCCTGGAGGCATAGCATGGAGCGTCCGCTCCTCGTCTACACCACCTTTCCCGACGCCGCCTCCGCGCTGAATATCGGCGAGGCCCTGGTCCGCGAGCGCCTCATCGCCTGCATCAACGTCCTGCCCGGGATGCTGTCGGTCTACAGCTGGAAGGGCGCGGTGGAACGAGGGGAGGAGGTCGCGGCGATCCTCAAGAGCCGTGAGGGTCTGGCCGATGTCCTGTCGGCTGCCCTGAAGGCGCGTCATCCCTACGAGACGCCGATCATCCTGCATTGGCCGATCGCCGGCGCCGATGCCGACACCGCCGCCTGGATCCTGTCCGAGACCGGAGCCGATGGCGCAGAGTAAGCTGGACCGCTGCGCCTGCACCGGGTCTGACGGTGGATTATCGAGGCATTCGCTGAATGCTGGCGCTCGGTGTCTGCAATATTACGGCTAAAAGAATTGACTTCATAATCGTTCAATGCTGCATTCGTAGGGAGATGCGCGACGTATGCGCCTCCACGACTTGCGGTGATTCGCGATGAGGGGATTGTTTGCAATCCTTGCGATCGGCTTCGGCCTGCCGGAGGCGCATGCCCTGGACGCCGACGCGGTGGTCGGGACCTGGCGGCTCGTCACCGCCACGCGCAAGATCGTCGAGACCGGAGAAGTCGTGGACGCCTATGGCGGCCCGAAGCCGAACGGCTGGATCACCTACGGCCGCGACGGACGGATGATGGTCGTCTGCGCCTTCGAGGGGCGCAACAGGCCCGCGGCCAACGACGCGATGTCCGATGCGGACCGGATCCACCTGCACAGGACGTTCTTCGCCTATGCGGGGACGTACCGGTTCGATGCCGACCGCGTCACCCATAGCATCGACACGTCTTGGAACGAGGCCTGGACGGGGACCTCGCAGGTTCGGCACGTCGAGCAGAGTGGACGGCAACTGGTCTACACGACCACGCCGTTCAAGTTCAATGTCGACGGGAAGCTGAGCGTCATCACGCTGATCTGGGAGAAATATCCCTGATTTCTTGTTCGCGGCTGTCTTGGGAGGACATCATGCCCCGCAATCACGTTCTGCCGGCCCTGGTTTTCGCTGCCGCCGCAATCCTGCCCGGCTTGTGCCTGGCGGAGGCGTTGGAGGCCGACGCCCAGAGTGCGGCGACCAAGTGGGATGAGGCCTACAACCGCGACGACATGGAGACGCTGGGCAAGCTCTACGCACCCGACGCCCTCGTGGTGACGAAGGGCGCGACCCAGACCCGCGACGGCATTCCGAAATTCTTCTCCGGCCTGAAGGCGAAGGGCTGGGACGACCACAAGACGACGGTGAAGAACGCGGTCGCGAAGGACAACCTGCTCATCATCTCGGGGCGCTGGGAGATGACCGGTCCGGTGGAAGGCGGCCCCAAGAAGAAGTTCGAGGGTAACTGGGTGAACGTCCTCGAACGGCAGAAGGGTGGTTGGCGGACGGTGCTGCACACCTGGAACTGAGGCGCCTCAGCCACCCTGGTCGATCAAACCCAGGCGCGGCACCACGGCGTTCCGGTCGATCACGGCCCCCGGGGCGATCACGGCGTTGGCGCCGATCCGGGCGCCGTCGCCGACCAGCGCCCCGAACTTTCGGGTTCCGGTCTCGACGCGCCGGCCACCCAGCCGGAGCGCGATCGGCCGGTCCGGCGCCTCGTTGCGGTGATTGGCGATGATCGCGCCGGCCTCCAGGTTCACGTTCGCGCCCAGGATACTGTCGCCGACGAAGTTGAAATGTGCGGCGGCCGCCCCGGCGAACAGGAAGGCGGATTTCAGCTCCGCGCCGGGGCCGACGGTGCAGTCCGCCTCCAGCCAGCAGCCCCCGCGCAGATAAGCGCCGGCCGCCACGAGGCAGCCCGGCCCGATGATCGCGGGTGGCTTCACGATGGCACCAGCCTCGACAACAGCCTGCGCGTGGATCGCGACGCCGTCCCCGATCCGGTACGCCCCGTCGAGGCCGGCGATGCGCTCGGCGACCAGCGCCGCCGCCTGGGCCGTGATCTCCCAGGGCGCCAAACCGAGCGCGCCCAGCCAGGAGGCGGGGTAGCGCGCGATCAGCGCGTGCAGGTCCGGGACGTCCTCAGCCATGATCGATCCTGACGGCGCGGTGGCGCAGCCCCCGATCCTGTCAGGCCGCGCGAACCGGCACCAGCCGCCTGTGGGCGGATTCGCCGGGCGGTCGGAGCGTCTGCCCGGGTACGGGCCGAAGACTTGACTTGGTAAGTTCGTGCGGCGGCCCCGATATGAGGCGAATCAGATCGGAATACGACTGTTGAAAAGTGGGAGATCTGGAAGTTTAATTGGCAATTTTATTTAGTGATACATAACAAAAATTATGACTCGGTCGACCGCGAGGCTATAGGGCCTACGGCGTCGTCTTCGGCGCCGCGAACTCGGGACGTCGAGACCATGAAGGCATTCAAGACCGCCGGCCGCATCGCGATGGTGCTGCTGGCTTCCGGTGCGGGCGGGACGGCCGTGCTGGCGGCTGGCGGCAAGCCGAGCGAGCCGCTGATGACCATCGAGGCGGCCCCGTCGGGCCCGGCCGGGCTGACGGCGGCCAATCCGCCCGCGCTCCGCTACGGCACCCTCTACGCCGACGCCAAGGGCCAGAGCCACGTCCAGTATTGCGACCTCAAGAACTTCATCTTCAAGAGCTACGCGCCGCCCGCCGCGCCTCAGTATGTCGGCTTCCCGCCGGGCGAGGTTGCGTCGGTCAAGTACGCGATCCTGCCGGTCGGCTACGTCGGCACCTGGCACACCGCCCCCGGCCCGCAATGGGTGATCACCCTGTCGGGGCGCTGGTCGGTCGAGGCGACGGACGGCTCCGTGCTGGAGCAGGGGTCGGGTGAAGTGGAGTTCAACGCCGATACCGGATCCACCCCGCAGGGACCGGAGGGGCATGTCGGGCACCTCACCCGCCAGGTCGGCGACGTGCCGAACGTCCAGCTGATCGTGTCGCTGAAGCCCCGGACGGGGAAGCGCTCGGTCGAGCCGTGTCAGCCGACCGCGCGGTGATCGTCTGGCTTGCCTGACCTGACATGAGCCATCCGGCGGACTCGCTCCGCCGGACCATCGGAAGAACGTTCAGGCGCCGCTGACCGGGTAGGTGCGACCCTTCCAGGTGGCCGCGCCGGCGCGGCCGCCCCGCAGCAGCACGTTCCACTGGATCGCCAGCGCCACCAGCACGGCCGCCGGGTGCAGCGGGATCGTCGCCAGCGGTGCCCGCACCGCCAGGGTGATCGCCGCCCGCGTCACGAGCGACAGCGCACAGGCCGCGGCGGACGCCGTCAGGGCCAGCGGTGGGATGAGGCCGAGCAGCCCGGCCAGCACGAGAAGCGGCGGCAGGATCTGGCCGCAGCCGAGGAGTACGGTCCAGATCGGCAGGGCGCGGGGCGTGGCCATGCCCTCATGCGCGTTTTTGGAAAACCCGGCCCAGGCCTCCCCGAAGCCCCGATACATCCGGCAGGTCGCCAGCCCGGCGCCGGCCACGAGGTCGGTGCGGTAGCCGGCCGCGCGCAGGAGCCGGGGCAGCCGCACGCCGTCATGCAGGAAACCGCGGATCGCGCCGTGGCCGCCGATCGCCGCATAGGCCGCGCGCTCGAACAGGATGAGCTGCCCGCAGGCCGCGCCCAGGGCGGGATCCGGGCGGCGGCGCATCAGCGGCACCGGCAGGAAGCCGATGAGCAGGAAATCGATCATCGGCACGGTGAGGATCTCGCCGAGCGTCTCTGTGCGCTGCCGGGGAACGCCGCTGACCAGTGCCGCGCCGGCACGTCGCGCATGGGCGACGAGAGACGCGGCGGCCTCGGGCTCCAGGCGGACATCCGCGTCGATGAACAGGAGGTGGCGGCCGTCGGCGAGCCCGGCGATATGGGCGCAGGCGTGGTTCTTGCCGGTCCAGCCCTCGGGCAGCGGCGGCACCGGGACGACGCGCAGGCGTGCGTCGCCGAGGCCGCGCACGATCTCTGCGGTCCCGTCCGTGGAATGGTCGTCGCCGACGATCACCTCAATGGGTACGGCGGTGCTGGCGAGGGCGGCCCGCACGGTCCCGGCGATGTTGCCGGCCTCGTTGCGTGCCGGGATCAGGATCGAGACCAGGTCGGGGTCGGCCACCGGGGCGGGCCGGCGCAGGGCGCAGAGGTTCACCGCGGTCAGGACCGCCGGCAGGGCGGCCGCGAACAGACAGAGGAAGGCCAGCGCCGTGAGGATCGGGTCGGTCATCGCCCGGGCTGCCCATCGCCGGCCCGGTGGGCCGGATCGAAGCGGCGCCCGGCCAGCCGCGCGGCGAGGCGCCGCCAGAGATCGTAGACGCCGCCGACGCCCTTGCGGCCGGCGACCAAGGCCCGGAAGCGCTCCGGCTCGCGGCTGATCACGTCGCTGCTGAGTCGATCGAGGGTCGCGGTCAGGTCGGCCTCCAGGCGGGCGAGCCGATCCGTCCGCGACAGGGCCGCCAACGCCGCGCCCGAGATCCCCGGCCCGAAGGCCGCGAAGGCCTCGGCCCCGCGCTCGTCCCAGAAGGCGTATTCGAGGGCGAGCGGTACGAACAGCGCGTCGGGGGCGATCTCGGCCAGCCGGGCCACGCCCGGGCGCAGGCCGAGGGGCCGGACGCGGGTGTCGACGAAGCGCCCTTGCGCGGTGATCCAGAGGGCCGTGCCCGATCGCGTCAGGATCGACCGCGCGGCGGCCAGGAACTGTGCGGCGCCCCGGGGACTGTCGAGATCGACCCCGAAGGCCCCGATCCGCTCGAACACCCGGTAGCGCGCCAGCATGGCGGCGTCGAACGGCGCCCGATTCTCGCGACCTGGGTAGAGCCGGCCGGACAGCACGATGATCACCGCCGCATCCCACCAGGCGGGGTGGTTGCAGTAGATCACCAGCGGGCCGGCATGGTCCTGGGACGGCGGTACGCCCCAGTGCGGCAGGCGCAGGGCGTCGAAGTGCCGATGCAGGTAGCGCTCGAACCACGCCTCCATGAAGCGGCGGATCGGGGGTGAGACCGGGCGCAGGGGCGCGGATGGCGGGG
>NZ_VRVG01000099.1:0-20458 GCF_008040085.1 Methylobacterium sp. WL7
GGGTGGCCCCTGCGTCAGCAGGGGTCGGGAGAGGGGAGCGCCGTTTCCGGAAGGACGCTTCTATCACAATCGCCCCGTCTTGCGTCGTCGCGCTGCCCCTCTCCCGACCCCCATTCGGGGGCCACCCTCCCCCGCAAAGGGGGGAGGGTGGGCGCGTGTCAGTGCCGGACGCGAGACCTCAGAACTTCCCCAGCATTGGGAAATCCACAGTCAGCGTCGATTCCGCCGCGATCGGGGCGTCGCGCTTGCGCGGCTTGCGGTTGAGCACCTGCTTCAGCTTGCTCTTCAGCACCGCCATGTCGAACGGCTTGAGGATGAAGGCGTCCGCGCCCGCCTGGTGGGCGAGGTTGATGTCCTCGAAGTCGAAGGACGATTCGGTGAGCATGAAGGGCGTGTTCATCAGCGCGTCGTCGCCGCGGATCTCGCGCAGCAGGCTCAGCCCGTCCATCGGCTCCATGGCCAGGTCGGAGATCACCAGCGCGTAGCGGCGCGTGCGCAGCCGCTCCAGCGCCTCGGCGGCCGTGGTGACCCCCTCGACGTCGGGGAAGCCGATCCGGGTCATCAGCATCACCTCGAGACGCAGGAGCTTTTCCTGGTCGTCGACGATGAGGATCGGGGGCGTATCGCTCTCGGACATCGCTCGGCTCAGATGAAGAGGTGATCGATGCCCTGGCGGGACATCGCGTCGTTCTGGAGCGCCACGCAGAGCCCGTGGATCGCGGTCGCCTTCGGAGTACCACGCTGGAGCATCGGCAGCAGGTTGGCCTTGGCGAACAGGCCGTCGTTGGTCGCGGTGCGCTGGGCGCTCTTGAAGGAGTGGACGAACTCACGCTTGGCGATCTCCCGCCACTCGTTGATCTGCACGTCGCGGTGGCGCTGGTCGGCGCTGACCCGGTCGAAGGTCTCGTGAACCGACGACCGCTCGCCCTCGATCACCTGGCAGGCGAAGTTGCCCTCGATGATCAGGAAGCTGGTGATCACCGAGAACTCGTTCTTCTTCTGCGCGACCCGGCCGATCTCGTTGATCTGCTCCGACCGCTTTGCCGGATCCGACGAGAGGTTGAGGCGCGAGAAGTAGATGATGTGGACGAGGCTCGTCCGTTTCGCCCGCATGACCTCTAGATCCGCAATCCGTGCCGCTTCGACGCGTCCGGGCGGGACGCCCCCCACCCGGTTCAGCCCGTGCCCGATCTTGGCGCGAGCCGGATAACACCCCGTAAACGCGCGCCGGCGATGCCGCCGGACCGGGGCCGGCCCGGTCCGGCAGAATCTGCCGGGTCGGCACCTCCGGCCGGTCAGTGCTGCCGGGTCGGATTCGGCCAACGCTATCTGCGCCAAGGACTTAGCTGTGGCACGGCGGTTGCGCTCCCTTGGTCCTGCGGGCCATTGCGGCGCGTATCGGGATCGCATGCCATGGATCTTTTTACCGCCCTGCAGACCTCGGTCTCCGGACTGCAGGCGCAGTCCTACGCCATCAGCAACATCTCCGGGAACATCGCGAACTCGCAGACCACCGGATTCAAGCGGATCGACACCAGCTTCGTCGACATGATGTCCGAGACAACGCCCAAGCGCGAGGTCGCGGGCTCCGTGCTGGCGCAGTCGCGCTTGACCAACACGATCGCCGGCAACGTCGTGGCGTCGAGCGTCCCGACCAACATGGCGATCAACGGCGACGGCTTCTTCACCGTGGTGCGCAAGACCGGTGATTCGAACGGTGCGGCCACCTTCAGCGGCACGAACGTCTACACGCGCCGGGGCGACTTCGCGCAGGACAAGGACGGCTACCTCGTCAACGGCGCCGGCGGCTACCTGACCGGCACGAACCTCGATCCGGTCACCGGCCAGGCGACCAGCACCGGGCTGCTCAAGATCGGCAACAGCTCGCTCCCGGCCCAGCCGACCACGTCGCTGACCTACGCGGCCAACCTACCGGCGACCCCGGCCACCACCGCGTCCGCCACGTCGGGCTCCGACGTCTACAATCAGCTGCCAGCAGCGGTCGTCCTGTCGGGAGCCACGGTGCCCGGACCCACGGTGCCTTCGACCGGTGCCGGGACCTTCGTCAACAACAGCATCGCGGGCCCGTCGATCACCGCCTACACGCAGACCGGTGCGCCGGTCACCCTGAGCACGCGCTGGGCCAAGGTGCAGGATGCCACCACGACGCCGTCGCAGCCGGCAGTCTGGAACCTCTATTACGCCTCCAATCCCACGGCCTCGGCGAATTCGACGGCCTGGCAGAATGTCGGGACGGCGTTCACCTTCGACTCCACCGGCAAGCTGACCGCGCCGACGACCAGTCCCGTCGCGCTCGGCAACGTCACGGTGGGCGACTACACGTTCTCCAACATGACCATGAATGTCGGCACGGCCGGCCTGACGCAGTACGCCGACACGTCGGGTGCCGTGACCACCAACACGCTGAGCCAGAACGGCAACAGCGCCGGCACGCTGACCAGCGTCGCAATCGGCGAGGACGGAAAGATCAACGGCACGTTCTCGAACGGCTCGGTGCTCGGGCTCGCCACCGTGGGCATCGCGCAGTTCGCCAACCCCGACGGGCTGAAGGCCGATTCGAACGGAAACTACCTCCAGACCGCCGAGTCCGGTCCGGCCCTGGTGGGGCTGAACGGCAGCGCGATCACGGGCGCCAGCAATGAGCAATCCAATACCGACATTGCGAGCGAGTTCTCTAAGATGATCGTAACCCAGCAGGCCTACTCTGCGAACACGCGGGTCATGTCGACGGCCCAGACGATGATGTCTGACCTGCTCAACGTGATCCGCTGAGTGAGGGCGCGATCCCAACCGCGGAGGCCGTGAGATGTCGCTGAACGCGCTTTCCACCGCGACCGCCGGGCTTGCGGCCACGCAGGCGGCGATCAACGTCGTCTCGCAGAACGTCGCGAATGCCGGCACGGCCGGATACGTCAAGCGAACGCTCTCGACCGTCGCGACCGGGACCAACAATTCCGGCGTCGCGGTCGGGGCGATCACACGCAGTTTCGACGCCGCCGCGCTCAAGCAGCTGCGGCTCGAGACCTCGGGGGCCGCCTATACCAGCACCAAGGCCGGCATCGCGTCCCAGCTCGACGCGCTCTACGGGGCGCCGGGCAGCGGGGCGGCGCTGGACGGCACGCTGAACACGTTCACCGAATCGCTGCAGGAGCTGTCGGCCAACCCGACCTCGGCGGCCGCCCGCACCACCGTGGTCAGCAACGCGTCGGCGCTGGCGAGCCAGATCAACGGCGCCGCCGCCTCGGTGCAGAACCTGCGCTCGGGGGTCGAGGCCCAGCTCGGCACCGACACGCGATCGGCCAGCACGCTCCTGTCCAGCGTCGCCCGGCTCAACGCCAAGATCCAGAACACCACTGACGCCTCGTCCCTGGCCGACCTCCAGGACCAGCGCGACCAGGTGATCAACACGCTCTCGGGCTACATGGACGTCCAGACCGTCGCGCAGCGCGACGGCACGGTGTCGGTGCTGACCCAATCGGGCGTGACCCTGGTGGACCGCGGCACCGCCGCGACGCTGAGCTTCGACGGCCACGGGTCGCTGAGCGCGAATTCGAGCTACTCGACCGACCCGGCGCAGCGCACGGTCGGTACGATCACGGCCACGCTCCCGGGCGGCGGCAAGATCGACCTCGGGGCGCCCGGCGCCATCCGGTCCGGGAGCCTTGCCGCGGGGATCGAGCTGCGCGACCAGGTCCTGCCGCAGGCCCAGCGCCAGCTCGACGACCTCGCCGGGGGGCTCGCCAGCGCGCTCACCGACACGAGCGTGGGCGGTACGCTCAATACCACGACCACCGGTGGTATCACGGTCAGCGACACCACGATCACGCTGCCGAAGATGCAGCCCGGGAACACGGTGACCTTCGCGGTGACCGACAACACCAACACGGTGCGGAACGTGACGCTGGTGGCGTCGGCGAACGCGGGTGGTAAGATCGTTCCGGCGGCACAGACGACCGATGCCAGCGGCCTGACCCTGACGTTTGACGCAAGCGGCGGTCCGGCCACCTACGCTGCGCAGATCCAGGCCGCCTTCAGCACGTTCAATGCCAGTTCTGACGCTGCCAACTACAAGCTGCCGACGCTCGGCGTCACCAACAGCTCCGCCACGGCGTCGGCTGCGACCCTGACGCTCACGGCGGGCGGCAAAGTGGCTGGCGCGGCGACCGCTAGGATCACCCAGCCGACCTCGCCCAGCGACCTGACCACGGGCTATCCGCAGATCGCCCTTTTCACCGACGTGTCCGCGGCGCCGCCCCCGACCCCGCAGCTGTTCACCGGCTCGTTCGACAGCGGCGCGCAGCTCACCGGCTTCGCGCAACGGATCTCGATCAACCCGGCGCTGTCCGGCAACACCTCGGCGCTCGTCGCGTCCAGCGCCACCGATCCGAGCGCCTCGGGGGGCCGGGCGCAGGCGATCTTCACGGCGCTGACCTCGGCGCAGCAGACCTTCTCGTCGTCGAGCGGCATCGGCGGGGTCTCCGCCCCCTACCGGGCGAGCGTGGTCGGCTTCGCGCAGGACGTGATCGCCTCGCAGGGGGCCGCGTCCGCGAACGCCGCCGCGATGGACGACACCCAGCAGACCGCGCTCTCGACGGCGCAGAGCCGGTTCTCCGCCGGGGCCGGGGTCAACATCGACCAGGAGATGTCGAACCTGATCGCCCTGCAGACGGCCTACGGCGCCAACGCCCGGGTGCTGACCGCCGCCCGCGACATGCTCAACCAGCTGCTGCAGATCTGACCATGACGACGATCTCTCCCTTCGCGGCCGGGTCCTACGTCGCCAACCGGAACACCTCGCAGCTCCTGACGCTGAAGAACCAGCTGAACGACCTGTCGAACCAGCTCTCCAGCGGCAAGGTCTCCCAGACCTATGGCGGGCTCGGCACCGGGCGCTCCACGGCGCTGGCCGCCCAGGCCACCTTGAGCGCGCTCGACGGCTACGGCGCCGGCATCACCGCCGCCCAGACCCGGACCAAGCTCGCGGTCACGAGCCTGACCCAGGTCGCGAAGCTGGGCACCGACGCCCGCACCGCCCTGAACAACGGCCTGCAGAGCATCGCGGCCAACACCACGGCCGGCCGCTCGATCGCGCTCGCCAACCTGCAGACGGCTCTCGACACGCTCAACCAGTCGGCGGCCGGCAGCTACCTGTTCGGCGGCCGCGACGCCACGACCCAGCCGGTGCTCGACGCCGACACGATCCTCAACGGCACCACCGACGCGCAGGGCAACACGCTCGCCGGCCTCACGTCGCTGGTCAACGAGCGGGTCGCCGCGGAGCTGGGCTCCGGCGGCAACGGCCGGCTGACGCAGACCGCGCCGAGCGCCACCTCCGTCCGGGTCACCGACGAGGCGAACGCCGCGACCCGGGGCAAGTTCGGGTTCACCCTGTCCGGCACCCCGACGACCACCGGGACGGCGCTCAGCGCCTCGATCACGGGCGCCGGCCCGGCCTCGCTCACCATCGGCTTGGCGGCGCAGCCGGCGGTCGGCGACACGGTCAGCTTCGCGCTGAAGATGCCGGACGGCACCTCGACGACCGTGACGCTCACCGCGGCCGCCAGCGCGGATTCGACCTCGACCACCAGCTTCGCGATCGGCGCCACCGCCGCCGACACGATGACGAACCTGTCCGCGACGCTGACCAACGCGCTCAAGGGGGCGGCCAGCAGCACGCTGGCGGTGAACGCCACCGCGGCGGTGACGACCGACTTCTTCACCGGATCGGCGAAGGGCGGCCCGAACGGCACCGGCATCATGCCCCAGCAGCGCATCGTCTACGACGCGGCCAAGAACCCGACCGGATTCACGGCCGCCAAGGCGACCGACACGGTGCTCTGGTACCAGGGCGAGAACACCTACACGACGCCGGCGGACCCGACCCAGGCCGTGCCGACCTCGCCGCTCGACACGCAATCGGTGCAGGTCAGCGCCACCGGCAAGGTCGGCACGGGCGCCCGCGCCAACGACAAGACGATCCAGAACGTCCTGGCCGGCCTGGCGACCATGGCGTTCGCGCTTCCCACGGCGAGCGACGCCAACACCAGCGCCACCTACAAGGCGGTGGTCGGCAAGGCCGGGACGCTCCTGTCCGCATCCGACCAGACCAACCCCAGCGTCCAGGACACCGTCACGCAGCTCAGCGTCGCCGCGACCCGGCTCTCGAACGCCGGCACGACCAACACCGCCACCCGGACCACGGTCCAGAACACCCTGGATGGGATCGAGCAGGCCCCGACGGAAGAAGTCGTCGCCAAGCTGCTCGACGTCCAGAACCGGCTCCAGGCCAGCTATCAGGTCACGGCCTCGCTCTCGAAGCTCTCGCTGGTCAACTACATCAGCTGACGCCGGTATTCGGACCCGCGACCATAGTCTTGCCGCTTTCCCGCAGTGAAGCGCGCAGGACGGTCGCCTGTCGTGCGATCGTCCGCTCGAGGAGTGGTCCGCATGGCGCTGTCCGAACCCGTCCACGCGGTCCGCCGCCTCGGCTCAGCGGCGCAGATCGGCGCCATCGTGATGGCCGAACAGGCGATCGACAGCTATCTCGACGATTACGGCCGCCCCGGCGACCGCGCCACCGCCCTCGACATCCTGCTGCGCGACCTCGCCCGGCTGCGGTTCGTCGAGCCTGATCTCGACGCCTTCATCGGCGAGGTCGAGCGTTACATCGATCTGCTGTACCGGGACCTGTCGCGTCAGGCCGCCTGACATGGCCCGTTCGCCGACCGCCCTGGTCCTGACCGCCGCACTCGTCGGGATCGGCGCGCCCGCCGATGCCCGCGATCGTGAGAAGGCTTCGACCGCCGCGGCCGCGGTGCCGTGCCCCTCGAAGGGGCCGGGTTTCGTGCGCCTGCCCGGCAGCACGAGTTGCATCCGCGTGTCCGGCCGGGTGATCGCGGGCACCGACCTGCGCGCCGGCCATGGCGTCGGCGCCGAGGCGGCGCCCCTGGTCGCCGGCCACCTGGCGATCGACAACCGCGCCGACACCGACCTCGGCGAGGTCCGGACCTACGTGCGGATCGGCAACGGCCGGCGCTGAGGGGGCCGTTACAGGTTCCGCGACAGAACCAGCGGCCCGCTGCGCACCCCCCGTCCGTACGGGGAGGGCGCCGGGGCCTGCCGTCCGTAGCCCGAGGGCAGCTGCGCCCGGCCGATCTCCTCCGCCAGCGACTTGATCAGCCCCTCCGACACGGATCGCGCGCTGTCGAGCACCGATTGGTTCGCCTCGACGGCCGCAGTGAACCGGCGATGGGCGGCCCGCAGGGTCTCGACGCCCTCCGGGTTGAAGCGCTTCAGCGCCACGGCATTGGCCTTGGCGACTTCGAGCCCCTGCATGTAGGCCGCGGCGAGCGCGGACTTGGGCTCGGCCGCCGCCAGACCTTCGCGCAGGCGCCCGGCCCGGACATGCGCGGCCTCCTCGGCCAGCACCGCCTCCAGCGCGGCCATGTTGGCCAGCACGCCCCCGACCAGCGCCTCGGCGGTGATCCGGTCGGCGACGCGCAGCGGTTCAGCCCTTTGCATTGCCGGCTCCATCGGTGGTCGCGCCCTGCATCTTCATGATCTCACGAAACACCGAATCGGCGATGCCGACGCCGCCGCTCTTCACGATCTGTCCCGCGTATTCCTTGGTCAGCATCGAGCGGTAGACGCCGCCGCCGGTGCCGTTCTCGCCGAGCGGGCCTTCTGTCCCGTCCGACTGCATCATCCGGTCGAGGCTGTTCTCCAGGAACATCGACTCGAACTCGGTGGCGGTCTTGTGCGCCTTGGCGGTGCTTCCGGTCTTGAGGATGCCGTCGGACACGCTGGTGGCGATGGATTTCCCGACGCCGGCGGCGGCGTTGGCCGCGATGTTGGCGAGTGGCAGCATGATTAGCCCTCCGGACCTTCCTGGGGCATCGTCTTTTTCCGAAAGCCGGCAACCACCTTTCGGGACGATGCACGCGACAATCACATCAGTTCGATATCGGCCTGGAGCGCCCCGGCAGTCTTGATCGCCTGGAGGATCGAGATCAGGTCGCGGGGGCCGACCCCGAGGGCGTTCAGGCCATCGACCAGCTCGCGCAGGCTCACGCCCTCCTTGACCAGCGCCAGCTTGTTGCCGTCGCCGGTGTCGACCTTCAGGCTCGTGCGCGGCACCACGGCGGTGCGGCCGTTGGAGAAGGGCGCCGGCTGGCTCACCTGCGGCTGCTCGCTGATCGTGACCGTGAGGTTGCCCTGCGCGATCGCCACCGTGGAGACGCGCACGTCGCGGCCCATCACGATGATGCCCGAGCGCTCGTCGACCACCACCCGGGCGGTCTGGTCGGGCTCGACCTTGAGCTGCTCCACCTCGGTGATCAGGCGGATCATGTTGCCGTTGTACTTGGCCGGGATCTGGATCGTGACCGTGGCCGGGTCGGTCGGCTCGGCGGTGTCGGCGCCCATGAAGTCGTTGATCGCCGCGGCGATCCGCTTCGAGGTGGTGAAATCGGGGTTGCGCAGGGACAGCCGCAGGGCGCGGGCGTCGTTCAGCTTGAACGCGATCTCGCGCTCGATGTTGGCGCCGTTGGAGATGCGGCCGTTGGTCGGCACGCCCCGGGTGATCTTGGCGGCGTCGCCCTCGGCCGAGAAGCCCGCGATCGCCACCGAGCCCTGCGCCAGGGCGTAGACCTCGCCGTCGGCGCCCAGCAGCGGCGTCACCAGCAGCGTACCGCCCTGGAGGGATTTCGCGTCGCCGAGCGACGAGACCGTCACGTCGATGCGGGTGCCCTGGGCGGCGAAGGGCGGCAGGCTCGCCGTCACCATCACGGCGGCGAGGTTCTGGGTGCGCATCGTGGCCCCCCGCGTGTTGACCCCGAGCCGCTCCAGCATTGCCTGCAGCGACTGCTTGGTGAACGGGATGTTGTTGAGGGTGTCGCCGGTGCCGTTGAGACCGACCACGATTCCGTAGCCGACCAGCTGGTTCTGGCGCACGCCCTCGATGGAGGCCAGGTCCTTCACCCGCGACAGGGCGAGGGCCGGGCCCGAGGCCGCGGCGATCAGCAGCACCCCGACGACGAGCGCCGCGAGGGCCGATCCGAGGAGCTTGATAGGGTGGCTCGGGCGCATGCCGGTTTTTTTCGCGGGTGAACGGACCTGCCCCCCTCCCTGCCAGCCCCATGCCAGCCTGGGCTTTCCGCTAAACCGTTGAGAACAGATATCATTATCCAGCCGGCAAGCGGCCGCAGAATGTGATCGACCGGCACCGAACCTGCCGACCCGGCAGGTTCTGCCGGCCTGTTTACCGGTGCTTAACCGTGCGGGCCGAGAGTCGGGGCAGCGCAGGAGCGCCCGGAGCGACACGAACACGATCATGCGCGTCGACACTCGCCAGCCGATCCAGAATGCCGGCGGCGTCGCGGCCAAGGCCCGGGTCGAGGGCGGGCGCGGCTTCAGCCTCGATGCGGCGCCGGCCTCCACGTCCGGCACCGGTGCGCCGGCCGCCGCGGCGACCCTGGCGGGGCTCGATGCCGTCTTGCTGCTTCAGGGCGAGACCGAGACGCCGCAGGAGCGCCGTCGGCGCACGGCCAAGCGCGGCCACGACCTGCTCGACGGCCTCGACCGCCTCAAGGCCGCGATGCTCGGCGGCCGCGTCGCCCCGCAGGATCTGCGCGCCATCGCCGGCCGCCTGGCCCAGCGCGCGGCCTCCTCGGGGGATCCGCGCCTCGACGGGCTTATGGCCGAGATCGAGCTGCGCGCCGCGGTGGAACTCGCCAAGCTCGAAGGCCGGCGCAGCGCATAGCTGCTCCGGTCGCAACGACGGATCGCCTACCCCGCCCGCCGCTTCGGCCCGGTCGGCAGCATCTGCGGCTCGCCCGGGCCGGTCTCGACCGCGAGATCGGGCACCGCGATGATCGGCGCGCCGCGCAGATCCTTCCGGGTGACGATCGCGCCGCGCTCCTCGAGATAGGCCAGCATCCGCCGGGCGCGACCGCCCGAGCTGGTGCCGTACGCGTCGGCCAGCATCGCGTCGGTGGGGCAGGGCGCGCCCTCGATCGCCGCGCGGGCGACCACCAGGAACAGGCCGGCGAGGTCGTCCGGCAGGCCAGCCGCGATCGCTTGGGCCCGCTCCCAGGTGGAGTTGTCGGCGACAGCGCCGCCCGCCTCGGCCCGGGCCACGGCGAGCCGGCGCTTGAACTCCGGCAATCCCATCGTGTCGCCGCGCAGGCGCCGGATCCGGCAGCGGACGGTGAAGTCCTGATAGAGCGTCGCGGGGGTGCAGGCGGCGGCGTCTGCATCGGCCAGCACCGAGGCCAGGACCTCGGCGAGCGCGGCCTCCCGCGCCTCCGGGTCCATCGGCTCCTCTTCGGGCTCCTCCGGCGGGGCCGGGGGGCGGTAGCTCGCGAGCTGGACGAGGACGTCCGGGGCCGCCACCGGGCGCGGCTTCGGGCGCGGCATCGGTGGCGCCAGGCTGTCGGCCGGGCTCGCCGTTAGGATCAGCGCCCTCGCATCCTCGGTCGGGTCGGGGAGGGGGACGAGCACCGGCGAGGACGACCGGCTCACCGTCAGGGTCGGACCCACCGCGATGGTGAGCGGTCGCCGCGACAGGGCCGGACCCAGCGCCACGAAATGTCCGCGCGGCAGGTCGCGGAACGTCTCGGCCTGGCGGCGCTCCAGCCCGAGCAGGTCGGCGGCGCGGGCCATGTCGATGTCGAGGAAGGTCCGGCCCATCAGGAAGTTGGAGGCCTCGGCGGCCACGTTCTTGGCGAGCTTGGCCAGGCGCTGCGTGGCGATCACGCCCGCGAGCCCGCGCTTGCGGCCGCGGCACATCAGGTTGGTCATGGCGCCGAGCGAAAGGCGGCGGGCCTCGTCCGAGACCTCGCCGGCCGCGGCCGGGGCGAACAGCTGCGCCTCGTCCACCGCCACCAGCATCGGGTACCAATGGTCCCGGTCGGCGTCGAACAGGCCGCCGAGGAACGCCGCGGCGGCGCGCATCTGCCCCTCGGCGTCGAGGTTCTCGAGCGACAGCACCACCGAGACCCGGTGGGTGCGCACCCGGGCGGCGATGCGCTGGAGCGCGACGTCGTCGCCGTCCGCCTCCACCACGACGTGGCCGTAGCGGTCGGCGAGGCTGGCGAAGTCGCCTTCCGGGTCGATCACCGCCTGCTGCACGAGTCCCGCGCTCTGCTCCAGCAGGCGCCGGAGCAGGTGCGACTTGCCGGAGCCCGAGTTGCCCTGGACCAGGAGCCGCGTGGCCAGCAGTTCGGTGAGGTCGAGGAGCGCCGGGCGCTCGCCGGTCAGGCCGAGGTCGATATCGGAACGCATGGCGCTCCATAGCATGCCGGGACCGGGTCGGGGCCTCCCCCGGACGCGCTGTCCACGCTTCCCGCAAGGCTGTCGCGCGGCTGCAATGCCGCGGCGGCGCTGGACCCGGACGCCGCCGCCCTGTAGGGGCCGCCCTCCCTCGAACCAAACCGGATCCCTCACGCGATGGCGGCCTGCGGCCTCGATTTCGGCACGTCGAACACCACCCTGGGGCATCTCGCGGCGGCGGGACCGGCCCTGATCCCGCTCGAAGGCGCGCACCGGACCATCCCCAGTGCGATCTTCTTCGAACCGGGCGAGGCGCCGCTGATCGGCCGGGCCGCCACCGCGGCCTACGTCGACGGCCATCCCGGCCGACTGATGCGCGGACTGAAATCGGTCCTCGGCACGCCGCTGATGGACGAGGCGACCCCGGTCGGCCGCGAGCGCCTGCGCCTGCGCGACGTGATCGCCCGCTACCTTTCGGCCGTGAAGGCGCGGGCCGAGGTGGCCTGTGGCCAATCCCTCGACACCGTGGTCCACGGCCGGCCGGTGCATTTCGTCGACGGCGACGCGGAGGCCGACCGGCGGGCCGAGGACACGCTGCGCGACATCGCCCGGGACGTCGGCTTCCGCGAAGTCTCGTTCCAGTACGAGCCGATCGCCGCCGCCCTCGACTACGAGCGGCAGGTCCGCTCGGAGGAGATCGCGCTGATCGCCGATATCGGCGGCGGCACCTCGGACTTTTCCATCGTGCGGCTGTCCCCCGAGCGGCGGGGCCGCCCGGACCGGGCCGGCGACATCCTGGCCAACGACGGCGTGCGGATCGGCGGCACCGATTTCGACCGGCAGCTCAGCCTCGGCACCGTGATGCCCCTGATGGGGCTCGGCAGCCCCATGCGGCGCGGCGACCTCGCGGTGCCGAACGCCTATTTCCACGACCTCGCCACCTGGTCGGCGATCAACCGCCTCTACAACGCGAAGACCCTGCGCGAGATCGACGAGGTGATCCGCGATTGCGCCAAGCCCGCCCTCGTCGCCCGCCTGCGCGCAGCCGTCGAGGGCGAGCGCGGCCACGCCCTGGCGGGCGCCGTCGAGGGGGCCAAGATCGCCGCCTCGGAGGCCGGCACCACCGATCTCGACCTCGGCCTGATCGAGCCAGGCCTTACGGCCGAAGTGAGCCGCGATACCCTCTCGACGCAGACCGGCGACCTCGCCCGGGCGGTCGCCGCCCGGATCGCCCGCTGCCTCGCCCAGGCCGAACTCGGGCCGGAGCGGATCGACGCCTTGTTCCTCACCGGCGGCTCCACGGGCCTGCCGCACCTGCGCGCCGCGCTCACCGCCGCGCTGCCCGCGGCCCGGGTGGTGGAGGGTGATACGTTCGGCTCGGTCGGGCTGGGCCTGACCATCGAGGCGGCGCGGCGGGCGGGGTGAGCGTCGGCGATTGACGGGCCCGCCGCGATCCCCGACAAGGCGGGCGCCTCGCGCCCGGAGAGACCGGCGGCCCATCCTTCCCCTCCGCGCCGCCCCGCCCGATGCTGTTCAACTCCTTCGTCTTCCTCCTCGCCTTCCTGCCGGCCGCGCTGATCCTGCACGCGCTGGTGGAGCGCGCGGCGCCGGCCTGGCGATTGCCGCTGCTCGTGGTCCTGTCGTTCGTCTTCTACGGGTGGTGGGATGTCCGGTTCGTGCCCCTGCTCGCCGGCTCGATCCTGGCGAACTGGTGCGTGGCGTGGGTCTATCGGCGCCAGCCCGGGCGCTGGCTGATCCCGGGGGCGATCGCGGCCAACCTGGCGTTGCTCGGGGTGTTCAAGTACCTCGACTTCTTCGCCGACCTCGCCAACCTGGTCCCGGGCCTGGAGGCGCCGCGCCTCGGGCTGGCCCTGCCGCTCGGCATCTCGTTCTTCACCTTCCACCACATCATGTACCTCGCCGACCTGCGGGCCGGCCGGGCGCCGGCCTTCGGGCTGACCCGATACGCGCTCTACATCGCGTTCTTCCCGCAGGTTCTCGCCGGCCCGCTCGTGCGCTGGAGCGAGATCATGCACCAGTTCGACGAGCGGCCCTACGCGCGGCCCGACGCCGCCGAGCGCTTCGCGCGCGGGCTGATGCTGCTCACGGTCGGTCTCGCCAAGAAGGTGTTTTTGGGCGATCCCCTCGCGGCTTACGTGAACCCGGTGTTCCAGGCGGCGGCCGCCGGCAAGGTCGTCACCGTCGCGGAGGCGTGGCAGGCGACCCTGGGCTTCACCTTCCAGATCTATTTCGATTTCTCCGGCTACACCGACATGGCGCTCGGCATCGCGCTGCTGTTCGGGTTGGTCCTGCCGCAGAATTTCGACGCGCCCTATCGCGCCACCTCGCTGCGCGACTTCTGGCGCCGCTGGCACATGACCCTGTCGCGGTTCCTGCGCGACTACCTCTACATCCCCATGGGCGGGAACCGGCGCGGCCTGCCGCGCCAGGTCGGGGCGCTGGCCGCCACCATGACGCTGGGCGGCCTGTGGCACGGGGCGGGCCTGACCTTCCTGGCCTGGGGCGCCCTGCACGGGCTCGGCCTCGGTGCCGGGCTCCTGGCCCGCCGGGCGCGCCTGAGCGTGCCGGTGCCGCTCGGCTGGCTGCTCACCAGCCTGTTCGTGATGCTGACCTGGGTGCTTTTCCGGGCGACGAGCTTCGAGGCGGCGCTCGTGATCTTCAAGGGCCTGTTCGGGCTCGCGCCCCACGGCTCGGGCTTCAAATGGCGCACCATCGCGGTGGCGGCCCTGGTCGCCACGGTCGGCCCGACAGCCTGGGCGGCGGTGCACCGCCTGCCGCCCAGGCGCATCCTGGCCTTCGGCTTCGCGCTCCTGTTCGTCGTCGTCCTCCTGAAGATCGGGGACGATGCGAACTACGAGTTCATCTATTTCCAGTTCTGAGGATGGCGCTCGCTCACCCCCCACAGGATCGGGCCTGGCGCGCTTTCGTCCGCACCGTGCTGCTGGCGATGGTCGGGCTGTTTGCGGCCTATCTCGGCCTGGCGGTGCTGGTCGATCCCTACGATACCGGCCGCTCGACGCTCGTGTCCCGCGGCGCCGTCCGCCCGCAGGGCCCGCGCACCGCCTCGGCTGTGCGCGGCCGTGACCCGGCCTATGCGGGTGCTGTGATCGGCAATTCCCACATCCAGTTGATCGAGCCCGCTTCGCTGACCCGGCTCACCGGCATCCCGTTCGTGCAGCTGTCGGTGCCGGCCACCGGGCCGTCCGAGCAATTCGCCTTGCTGGATTGGTATCTGAAGCACCACGCCCGGCCCGAGGCGATCGTGCTGTCGGCCGATGCGTTCTGGTGCTCCGACGACCCGTCTTTCCCGAGCGAGCACGGCTTCCCGTACTGGCTGCTCGGCGACTGGCAGGCTTATCTCAAGGGGCTGCTGCGCTTCACCGCCGCGCAGGAGACGATCAACCGCCTCGGCTGGCTCCTGAACCCGCGCCGCAAGCAGGCCGCGTCCGACGGCTGGTGGGATTACGAGTCGAACTACCTGAGCCAGGGGTTCGGCCGTGATCCGGCCAAGAAGGCGGCGCTGGAGCGGCCGGTCGGCCCCGAGGCCGAGCCGCATCACGGCGGGCCGTTCCCGGTGGCCGACCGGTTGCGCGCCGAACTGGCGCGGATCCCGCCCAGGACCGCCGTAGTGGTGGTGTTTCCGCCGGTCTACGCCCGCGCCGAGCCGCCGGCCGGGAGCCCGCGGGCTGCGGCCGAGGCGGCTTGTCGCGCCGAAGTCCGATCGGCGCTTGCCGTTCATCCGCTGAATACGGTCATCGATGGACGTGCCGGGCGACCGGACGCCGGCAATCCGGATCTGTTTTTCGATCAAACTCACTATCGGCTGCCGCTCGCCCGAGCGTTGACGGACGAGATTGCCGCCGCGATCGTTCACCTGCGGACGTTTTCGGCGGACTAAGCCCGGCCGTCCCGTCCCGGATACCGGAACAGGGTGATGCGCTCGGCCCTTGATTTTCCAACACCTTTTTTGAAATGCCGGCCACCAGCTTTGAACTGGACGCTCTAGACCGTGGCTTGTTTGCCGCAGGGGGCCACGCATTCGAGACAACATCCAAGCCCTGCAACGCTGCGCGTTGTCGCGATTAAGCACCTCGACTATACGGCACCTCACGTTATCGCCGCACACCGGCCATCCCCTGGTGGGCGGTTACGATCCAGCGAGGGTGACGCATGGCGAAGGTGACGCTGGAGGACGGCTACGTCCCGTCCGACGACGAGCCCTTCATGAACGACCGGCAGCGTGAGTACTTCCGGCGCAAGCTCCTGAGCTGGAAGAGCGACATCCTGCGTGAGGCGCAGGATACGCTCGTCGCGCTGCAGAGCGAGAACGAGAACCACCCCGATCTCGCCGACCGCGCCTCCTCGGAGACCGACCGGGCGATCGAGCTGCGGGCGCGCGACCGCCAGCGCAAGCTGACCGGCAAGATCGACGCGGCGCTCGCCCGCCTCGAGGACGGGTCCTACGGCTTTTGCGAGGAGACCGGCGAGCCGATCTCGCTCCGCCGCCTCGATGCCCGGCCGATCGCCACCCTGTCGCTCGAAGCCCAGGAGCGGCACGAGCGCCGGGAGAAGGTGTATCGGGACGATTGAGGGGGCCGGTTCGTTTCCCGAGATTACTGCGTCAGCCGCAGCGCGCCGATGCTCGCGCGGATCTGCTGGAACGCCGCGATCAGGTCGTCGGAATTGTTGGCCAGATAGAACTGGCCCGGATTCGTCGCGCAGTTTTTCAGGAGCGTCTGTCCCGCGGCGTCGATCGGATCGGCCGGGACGCTGAAGCCGATCGTGTAGATCGAGATGTTGACCGCCTTCGCGTTCTTGCAGGCTTCCGCGGTGAGGGCGTCGAGGGCGTTGCGGGCGCCGGCGGCGTCCGAGACGTTCTGGTTGGTGGCGGGCAACCGGCCGTTCGGGTTGGTGCCGTTGGCGTTCTGGAAATAGCCGGCGGCGAAGTAGAGCGACCCGTTGGGCGCGTTCGGGTTGGCCGTCCAGCTGTTCTCGCCGTCGGTCATCAGGATGATGATCTTGTTGATCGTCGTCGCGTTCGAGCTGTTGGAACTCGACGCGTAGGCGGCGGGCGGGTTCGTGTCGGCGAAGACGCTCTTCGGCGAGAGCGTCCGCCACCCCCACATGAAACCCTCGTGGATGTTGGTCGCACCCAGCGGCGCCATCTGGCCGATCAGGGTCTTGAGCGCGCTGGTATTGCTCGTGAGCCGCAGGAGCGGCTGGGTCGTGCACCCGAAATTCGGCCCGCTGGGGATGCCCGTCTTGGTATTCAGCGACGTCGGCGCAGCGTTCTGCGGTTTGACGTATTTGCACGCCTGGCCTTCGGCAGTGTTGAAAGACGTTCCGCTCGCGAGCGGCGGGCAGTTGCCGTTGTCGTCATCGATGTAGCTGTTGAAGCTGTAATAGGTCGTGTACTTGTTTACTGAATATGCTGCGAAGGTCGTGCTGGAATCGCCCGGCTCATCGGGGGCGAACAGCGGCACGAAGTAGGAATCCTTGTTGCCGATGGTCGGCGCGCCGTCCTGGACGTTGAGCGGGTAGGGCAGGGTTTCGAGGCAGCCGCCCCAACCCCAGCCGGAATAGACGCCCTGGAGCTTGGCGAAGATGTCGAACCGGCTCTTGAAGTTCGATACGGCAGGCTGGAGGACGTTGGTCCAGTGGTAGCTGGACTGCCCGGTCTGGTCGATCCAGGATGCGTACCGGAAGGCGGTCGGATCGACCGCCACGGCGCCGGCGAACGGCACGATCGAGATCCGCGTCGCGCTGGAGAAGGCCGCGTTGGTGTAGACGTAGTTGACGAAGTCGGTGGCTGCGCTCTGCACCGCCTGGAGCTTCGACTGGCCGCCGCTCGACGCGGACATCGAGCCGGTGTTGTCGAGGACCAGCGCGATCTCGAAGGTCTTGGGCAGCGGCGTGGCGCATTGGGCGGTGGCGCCCGGGTTGATGCGGTTCGTCCCCGTGACCTTGCCGAAGAACACCGTCGAGAGCTTGTGGGCGGTCAGGGTGATCTGGCGCGGGTTGCTGGTGATCGTGAGAGGATCGACCACGAGGTTGGCCACCCCCATGGCGCCGGTCATCGCCGCCTGGGCTTTCAGGTTGAGGTCGGCGTTCGATGTGGTGAGCGGCGTCTGGCACAGGAGCAGCGCCGTGGCGTCGGTCGCGGCCTGCAGCTTGGTCTCGAGCCGGGTCGCGAAGCCGTAATCGATGGCCGCGCCCGTGAACATCAGCATCGGTACGCTCAGGAAGGCGAACAGGACCGCGACGTTGCCGCCGCGTCCCTGCGCGAAGCCGAGCCACCCTGGCCGGCTGGCGCGATCAGAGTAACGGGGCATCGCATGCCTTCTGGGTGGTGCCCGGTAGGATGACCTCGGTGTAGGTGTTCGACCCGTAGGTCGTGCCGCCGCGGGTCGGCCACGGGACGGAGGCCGAGAGGGTGATCGTGTTGCCGACGCCCTTGACCAGCTTGACCAGGGCCGAGCCGATCATCGGCGTGTAGCTGATGCTGACTTCGGCCAGCACGTAGCGCATCCCAGAGGTCTGGTAGCCCGCCGGTACGAGCAGGTCGGTGGCGGTGCCGGCGGCCCGGGGCTTGGCGTTGGCGTTGGCGACGCTGGAGCAGACCTGCGGGACCAGGTTCAGTCGCTTGAGATCGACACCCATCGCGCTGACCACGATCTGGACGGTGCTGGTGTCGAACGGGCGCATCACCTTTGCGGCGGAGGCGACGATGTCGGTCATCAGCGGCGTGCCGATCGGGTTCTGCGTGTCGCCTTGGGCGGTGAGGTCGGCCACGGTGCGGGCGAGCAGGGTCAGCTTGCGCCACTCGTCGATGGCGTGGGCGATCTCGGTCATGCCGGCCCAGATCGACAGCAGCACCGGCAGGATCACGGCGAATTCCACCAGCGCGCTGGCCCGCCGGTCCCGGCGCAGCGCGGCCGCCTTGCGTGCGAGGGACCTCAGCACGGGCTCGTCCCGGTGATCTGATAGGGCTCCGTGCGGAACACCGCCGTCGAGGTGAGCAGGCTGGACCCGGCGCCGGCGCCGGTGGTGAACTGTCGGGTGCCGAGACCCATCAGGTTGAACAGGGTCGGGAACTGCACCGCCGCGGTCACGATCACGATCGTGCCCGGCTTGGCGCAGGCGTAGTTCGTGCCGAAGCTGGTGTTCCACGTGCCCGTCGCGGCATTGATCGGCGTCGCCGCGCTGGCGCCGGCGAGCGTACTGGCGGTGGCGACGTCGATCTTGACGTTCTGGCAGTTGAAGATTGTCGGGATGGTGCCGGCGCCGGTGCCGCACATCGTCGTCTTCAGCGAGCCCAGCAGGGTGGCGGCGTCGGTCTGGCCGGCGTTGGCGGCCTGGAATTGCCCGGTGAAGATCGTCCGGACCGCGTTCTGCAGGGCGCGATCGAAGTTCTGGGTGGCCCAGATCTGGAAGGCGATCTGGAAGACGGCGCCGACCAGCGCCAGGAACGGCAGGGCCACCAACGCGAACTCCACCGCGGCCGCCCCGCCCGCATCCCGCAAAAAACGGTTCGAGAGGCAACCTGAGGTAGGTTTCGTTTCGGGTATTATTTGTACTCGCCGAGACATGGAGTCAAACTGCCGCTCGAAGACCAGCACATGTCCAGATGTGTAACTAATGATTTTCGAAAAGCTTAATGCGACCAAGAAGATCGCTGCGGAAGCAGATATTCTACTAAAGGTTGCATCAAAAGGCCGGGATGCGGCTGCCCAGGCGAGCGCCGCCATTGATTCCGGGCCGCCCGGCGCCACTTCGTCGGCGGCGCGCCCGGCCGGAGAACCACATGACATTCCCCAGGACAGCCGCGCGCCTCGCCGGGCTGATCGCGGTCCTCGCGCTCGCCGGCTGCGGCGACGCCCCGAAGCCGGGGCCGGCCGGTCCGCCCGGGCCCAAGGGCGACCAGGGACCGCCGGGTCCACAGGGCCCGCCGGGGCTGAACGGCGCCACCGGCGCGCGCGGCCCCGCGGGGGATCGTGGCATCGAAGGCGCCACCGGGCCTGCCGGGCCGCCGATGAACACGCTTGTGCGCCTCGACGTCGCCTGCCACCGCGACGAGGACCTGATTGGCGCCTATTGCCGGGGCATGGCGGTGGTGCCGTCCGTGACCGTCACCGACGGCATCGCCACGGTCGGCTGCCTCGACATGACCGCCAAGGCCGCCAAGGATGCCCAGCCGGTGGCCGTCTGTATGAGGAAGCCGTGAGACGTCTCGCCCTCGTATTGCTGATCGCATCGGCCGCCTCCGGCGCCGATGCGCAGCCGTTCCTGCCCACGGAACGGGCCGCGATCGACCTCGTGCGCACGCGGCAGACGGAAAGTCTGGCGACGGTGGACCGGATCCTCGCCTATGCCGAGCGCGCCACCGGCGGCGCCTTCACGCGCGGCGGCTACCGGGTCGTGCGCCGCCCCGGGGAGCCCTTCGCCCGGGTGCAGATCTGCTACCGGCTCGGCATCGATCCGCCGACCTGCGGCCTCGACTACCGCGTCACCGTCGACCCGCCCCATGTCGAGCCGGCCGAACGCTACGACGGCCTGGCCCGGGACCTGGAACACGGCCCGCGGGCGTTCCTGCGCGCGCTCGCCCGGGAGGCCGATCTCCAGCGCCAGCCGGCGGCCCTGCGGCAGATCCGGGCGGCCCTGGAGCCGTACGATCCCTACGACTGGCGCTGAGCGTCACAGCAGGCGCGGCCAGCCCAGCAGGCGCTGGGGCGCGAAGGGCGCGACCGGGACCGCGGGGGTCCGGCCGGTGGCGAGGTCGGCCACGATCTCGCCGGTGATCGGCCCGGTGGACAGGCCGATATGGCCGTGGCCGAACGCGAACAGCAGGCCCTTGTGGCGTGGCGCCGGGCCGATCACCGGCATGCCGTCCGGGGTGGAGGGGCGCGAGCCGAGCCAGGGCTCGTTGTCGAGGGGGCCGCCGAGATGCAGGGTCTCCCCCGCCTCGCGGGAGGCCGCCTCGATCTGGGTGTGGTCCGGGGCGGCGTCGCGGGCGTTAAGTTCGACGCCCGACAGCACCCGCACCCGGTGATCGCCCATCGGCGACAGGATCGAGCCCGCACCCGTGTCGAGCACGGGGCGGGTCAGGGGCGGGCTGTCCGGGTGCAGGGCGTAGTGACGATGGTAG
>NZ_VRVG01000009.1:0-83407 GCF_008040085.1 Methylobacterium sp. WL7
CTCGTGGCTGGTGTAGAAGTCGGTGGTCCGCACCTCCGGATGGGTCTCCGGATTGATGCCGATCGCCCGCATGAAATCGAGCGCGTCGGTCATGCGACCGGCGACATCCTGGTAGCGCGAGGATTGCGGCGAATCCTTCACGAAGCCCAGCATCCAGCGATGCGCGTTCTCCAGGTTGGCGTAGCCGCCGGTGGCGAAGGCGCGCAGCAGGTTCAGGGTCGCGGCCGATTGCCGGTAGGCCTCGACCTGACGGCGCGGATCCGGCGTGCGGGCCTCCTCCGTGAAGCCGATGCCGTTGACGATGTCGCCCCGGTAGCTCGGCAGGCTCACGCCATCGAGGGTCTCGGTGGGCGAGGAGCGCGGCTTGGCGAACTGCCCGGCGATGCGCCCGACCTTCACCACGGGCGAGCCGCCCGCGAAGGTCAGCACCATCGCCATCTGCAGGAACACCCGGAAGAAGTCGCGGATGTTGTCGGCCGAATGCTCGTCGAAGCTCTCGGCGCAGTCGCCGCCCTGGAGAAGGAAGGCCTCGCCCGCCGCGACGCGCCCGAGCGCCGTCTTTAGCTTGCGCGCCTCACCGGCGAAAACCAGCGGGGGAAAGCTCGCGATCTGGGTCTCGACCGCCTGCAGCGCCGCCGAATCCGGATAGGCGGGGACCTGCTGGATCGGCAGGTTCCGCCAGTTCTTCGGTGTCCAACGCTCGGCCATGACCTCTCTCCGCGCACGTCCTTCGTGCGATCGCGCATGACGCGCGAAGCGCGGCTTATAGAGGGGTTCCCGAACGCATGCGAGGGGCGGATTCCTGAGGGCTGGCAGGAGCCTGAAGCAGAGTTGGGGCGCGGGCGATCGGGTGATGCGCTTGCAGCGGGTGGTTCGGGCGTCCCGCGATCCAATCAGAAAATCCGAGCCCCGACGGGATTGGGGTTTCTCCGAGCCCAAAGATTTCGCTCCGTCATCCCGGGGCCGCACAGCAGAGCCCGGGAGCGAGAAACAGAGGTGGAGCAAGATCTTGCGCCGTCGGCGGTTCGAGATTCCGGGCTCGCCTGCGGCGCCACGGAATGACGGGGTGGTTTAGCCTGCGGCGTCAATGAGTGTCGAAAAGGCAACCGCCACGTTCGCGGATGCATCAAGGCGACTGCCTACGGCCCGCGCTCGATCAGGCTTCGCCGTCCTCGACCTCGATCCCGTGCTCGGCCAGGATCCAGAAGATCGCCTCCAGATCCTCCGCGGAGACGTCCCGCGGCGGAAGCGCCTCCTCGAGGTCGTCGTAGGTCAGGCAGCGGCTGCGCTGAGTCTCGGCCTTGGCGAGCAGCCGGTCGATCGCCCGGCGGATATCGGCGGGCAGCGCGTCGTGGCTCGGTACCCGATAGCTGAAGGCCGGCCGAAGGGCGTCGGCCAGGAGGCCGTCGATGATCGCCTGACGGCGCGCGTGCGCGTCGTCCTCGCGATTGCCCTTGCCTGCGTCCTGCTTGCCCATGACCCTGATATGGCTCGGCCGCGCACCGCGTCGAGACCCCGCGACGCGGGGAACTTACCCGACGCCGACCGGATGCTTGGTCACCTCCGGCACCCGCATGGTGACGAGCTCCTCGGCGGCGGTGGGATGGACCGCGATGGTGCGGTCGAAATCGGCCTTGGTGGCGCCCATGGTGACGGCGATGCCGATGGCCTGGATCACCTCGCCGGCATCGTGGCCGAAGATGTGGACGCCCACCACCCGGTCGCTGGCGCAATCGACCAGCACCTTCATGAGGATCCGCTCCTCGCGGCCCGAGAGCGTCGCCTTCATGGGCCGGAAGCGCGCCTTGTAGACGTCGATCTTGCCGTAGATCTCCCGGGCGGCGGCCTCGGTATGGCCGACGATGCCGATCTCGGGGGTCGAGAACACCGCGGTCGGGATCAGCCGGTGATCGACGCAGGACGGCTTGCCGCCGTAGACCGTGTCAGCGAAGGCATGGCCCTCCCGGATCGCCACGGGGGTCAGGTTGGCGCGGTTGGTGACGTCGCCCACCGCGTAGATCGACGGGATTGCAGTCTGTGAATAGGCATCCACCGGGATCGCGCCGGCGGCGTCGGTCTCGATCCCGACCTTCTCCAGGCCGAGCCCGGCGACGTTCGGGCGCCGGCCGGTGGCCACCAGCACCTGATCGACCAGGATCTCGGTGCCGTCGTCGAGCTGCGCGCACAGGCCGGCATCGCGCCGGTCGATCCGGATCAGCGTACGGCCGAGCCGCAGGTCCATGCGCTGGCGATAGGCCTCGGCGAGGGCGTCGCGGACCTCGTCGTCGAAGCCGCGCAGCAGCCGGTCGCCCCGGTGGAGCAGGGTCGTTCGGCTGCCGAGCGCTGCGAAGACGCCGGCGAACTCCACCGCGATGTAGCCGCCGCCGATCACGAGGATGCGCTCGGGCAAGTCTTCCAGCTCGAACACCTCATTCGAGGTGATTGCCAGCTCGATCCCCGGCACCGCCGGCTCCTTCACCGGATGGGCGCCGACCGCGACCAGGATCCTCTCGGCCCGCACCGTCCTGTCCGAACCGATCAGGCGGATCGTGTGCGGGTCCTCGATCACCGCGCGCTCGGGCACGATCTCGACGCCGGCGCGCAGCAGGTTGGTGTCGTAGATCCCTTCGAGCCGGGTCACCTCTGCGTCGCGGCGCCGCTTGAGGACGCTCCAGTCGAAGCGCGGGCGCTCGACCGTCCAGCCGAAGCCCGCGGCATCCTCGAACTCGTCGGCGAAGCGGCCGGCGTAGACTATCAGCTTCTTGGGCACGCAGCCGCGGATCACGCAGGTGCCGCCAACCCGGTACTCCTCGGCCAGCATGACCTTGGCGCCGTAGCCGGCCGCGATCCGGGCGGCCCGGACGCCCCCGGAGCCGGCGCCGATGACGAAGAGGTCGACGTCGAAAGCGCTCATGCGGGGCCGTCCATCTCGCGTCTCGTATCCGTGCGGGACGTCGCCGCCTCACGCATCCAAGTGGCTTCGCGCATCCACGTGATGGCAGCGCCGAGCCCGGCCGTCCACCACGCCGCCCAGCCATTGTGCTCGACGAACGCGATGGCAGCCGCGCAGGCGACGAGACCCAGTGCCGCGGCGCGGTCGGGCTGCCGCATCCCGGCGATGCGGCCGAGCATCAGCATCAGGACTAGCGCGGCCAGGAGCGCACCGGGCAATCCCAGTTCGGCCCAGACCTGCAGGAAGCTGTTATGCGGGTGGCCGACTCCGAGGAGGACCCGCATCTCGGGCGCGACCGCCCCGGCCACGGGAGCCTCTGCGAAGCGCGCGCTGGTGCCGAATCCCGCCCCGCGCCACGGATCGGCCGCCACGGCCGCGCCGAAGCTGCGGGCGATGGCGACTCGGGCCCGGGAGGAGGATTGCACCAGGCGCTCATGCGCGGCCTCCGGCATGACCCGGGCGAGCAGGTCGCCCTCCACGGGGGCGAGTGCGACGGCAAGGCCGAGCCCGAGGCCGGCAAGCGCGATCCCGACCCGCATCGGCAGCAGCCGGGCCAGGCCGAACAGCCCGGCCCCGGCGAGAAGTCCCAGCTGAGCGGCGCCGCTGATCGAGCGCAGCACGCCGAAAGCCGCGAAGACGAGGCCGGCCACGGCGAGGCTCCGGGAGCGGGCGCGCCACAGCACCAGAGCGACGGGGCCGGCAAGGAGGTCCAGCGTCAGCGCCGGGCGATTGTGCACGAAGGCGGCGACCCGGCGTCCGAGCGCCCGTTCGAGGGCGAGGTCCGAAGCGAGGTCGACCGCGATGACGAGGCCTGCCAGCACAATCGCGGCCGCACCGAGGCGGGGCGCGAAGGCCGGGATCCGCCCGGGGGCGAGGCAGATGATCAGGTAGGCGGCGGCCAGGGTCGGCAAGAATTCGCCGAGCACCTTCAGCGACGAGCCCGGGAACGGCGCCCAGGCGAAGGAGACGAGGCACCATCCCAGGAAGGCGAGCGCCGCGACGCCGAGCGGCTTGCTGAGAGGGATGAGGAGGCAGGCTCGCAGCGCGCGAGGATCTTCGACCCAGCGCCCGGCGAAGAAAGCTAACGCTGCGAGGCCGAGGACGGCCGGGCTCGACCGGTTGGCGAGCACCATCGCCAGCGGCAGGACGGCGAGCAGGGCCGCCCCCGCCGCGTAGAGGCGGTCGGTCGTCCGCGCGGAACGTGTCTGACCGAGCGTGATCGCCGGCCTGGGATTCAACGGCATCGGATGTCCAAAGCATCCCCATCCTGCGGCGGAGACGATCACACATCTCCGGTCGTGACGCTGGTCCCCTCTCCCGTACGGGAGAGGGACCGGGTGAGGGATGCGCCCTCTCCGGAAAACCCCGATCCCTCATCCCGACCTCTTCCCGCACAGGAGAGGGGGCGCGTCCCGGCTTACGTGATTCGAGGTGTCAGCTCAGCGAGCCTCGTGGGAGCCCTCGAGTCGGCTACGGGATCCCTGGAGGGCTCCCACGAGGGCTCCGCTTCGCTCCGTCGACTCGGGATGATGGCATGGGTGGGGCAGTCGGAGCCGAAAACGACCTCACGACCACCCGCGCCCCTCTCACTGCATCTGGTGGCCGCGCTTGCCCATCTCGGCCCGCACCCGGACCATGACGTACTCGGACACTTCCTGCGTCCAGTCCTGCATTTCCTGCACCATCTCGTCGAGGAGCTGCGGCTGGGCCTCGACGTAGTGCTTGCCGGCCGGCGAGCGGAAGAAGGTCGCGATCTCCTTCAGCTCGGGCTCCGGGAATTTCGCCGCGTAGGTGCGGGCGGCGATGTCGATCATGCGCTGCTTCTGCAGCTCCATCTCGGGCTGGAGGGCGGTCAGGACCTCGTCGAGATCCTTGGCGAGTTCGGGCCGCGTCACCGTCTGCTTCCGGATCTGGTCTGCGAAGGCCGGCAGGACCGAATCGAACGAGCGGGCGATGCCGGAGCTGAGCATCACCTCGCGGGCGAGGGCGAGGTGGCTCGCCGTGTAGGTCGGCGTCGCGGCGGCCGGCGTGTTCGGCTGCGCCGCCGGCTTGGCCGGGGCCGGCTTGTTCGCCTGGGCCGAAGCCGCATGCGGGAGAATCGTGGCCGCGGCGAGCGCGAGGCCGAGCGCGGCTTTGAGGCGTCGGGACATGCTGAATGATCCTGCGAAAGGGTTTGGCGCTTCAGACCAAGCTGCCGAGAATGGTGACCTCGGCCTGGCCGTCGCGGTCCGCCGCCAGGATCGCGGCGTCGGCGATGCCGAGGAACAGGCCGTGCTCGACGACGCCCGGCACCGACCAGAGGGCGGCCCCGAGGGCGTCTGGATCCGGGATGGCGCCGAGATGGGCGTCGAGGATGTAATGGCCGCCATCGGTGAGGAGCGGCTTGCCGGCCGGATCGCGGCGTAGCCGCACCGGGCCGGTACAGCCGACCCGGGCGATAGCCGCCTCGACCGCGCCGTGCGTGGCGGTGAGGCCGAACAGGTTCACCTCGATCGGCAGCGGGAAGGCGCCGAGCCGGGCGACGTGCTTGGCCGCGTCGGCGATCACCACCATGCGGCGGCTGGCGCAGGCGACGATCTTCTCCCGCAGCAGCGCGGCGCCGCCGCCCTTGATCAGGCGCAGCTGGTCGTCCACCTCGTCGGCGCCGTCGATGGTCAAGTCGAGCTCGGGCTGCTCGTCGAGCGTCGCGAGGCGGATGCCGAGGCCCTCGGCCTGCACCCGCGTCGCCTCCGAGGTCGGCACGCCGACGATGTCGAGCCCGTCGCGGACGCGTTCGCCGAGCAGGGCCACGAAGGCCGCCGCGGTCGAGCCGGTGCCGAGGCCCAGCCGCATGCCGGGCTCGACCAGGTCGAGGGCGCGCGCCGCCGCCGCCCGGCGCAGGTCCGGTCCGCTCACCGCGGGGGCGCCCGGTCGGCGGGGTGGAACGAGATGTCGCGCATGCGGAGCAGCCGGGCTTCCTGGGTCGGTCGCGCGGCCCCTAGCATGCCGCAGGGCGGACCGGAACGGCTCCGCGGAGCTGCTGGCTTCAAAAGCGGCCGCCCTGTGCGGGCGTGGCGCTGGCCCCGGCCCGGCCGGGTGCGGGCCCGGTCAGCGGTGCGTCCGATGCGCCCTCGGCGCCGGGCTTGGCCTGCTGGGTGCAGACCACCTGCTCCTTCTTCACCAGCACGAAGCAGATGCTCATCTCGCCGGTCCGGTAATTGACCCGGAACACGCCGGCCTCGCGGGTGTGGCGGCTGGCGACCAAGCCGTATTCCGAGGGCGCCTGTGCGCCGGCGCCCTCCCCGGGGCCGAAGCACACGGTTTGGCCGATGCCGCCGGCCGATTCCTGCAGCCCGTACTGGCAGGAGGTCACCTCGCCGGTGACCTTGTCGACTCGGTACATCCGGTTCAGGTCGGTCTGCGGCGCGGGCACGAATTCGAACGAGGTCGCGGCGGCCGGCACGCTGGCGAGTGCAAGGCAGGTGGCAAGCAGGGGCAGGGACGGTTTCATCGCGGGATCCGGGAGCTGACGCGCTCCGCCTTTCGCTGGGCTTTCGGGCGAGTGTGGGGCGCCGCGTCGCCTTGCCGCCGACGCCGGCCGGCTTTAGCGAGGCCGTATCCCAGCTGGAGTTCGACCCGATGCCGCCCGAATCGACCGCTCGTCCGCCGATCGCCGTGTTCGACCTGGACGGGACCCTGGCCGAGACCGCGGGTGACCTGATCGGCACGCTCAACGTGCTGATGAAGCGCGAAGGCCTGGCCGAGCTGCCCCTGTCCCAGGCCCGCGGCCTGATCGGAGCCGGCGCCAAGGCGCTGATCCGGCGGGGCTTCGAAGCGGAGGGCCGCGCGCTCACGGCGGAAGACCACGAGCGGCTGTTCGAGGCCTTCATCGCCCATTACGGAAAACACCTAGCCGACACGTCGCACCTTTATCCCGGCGTGGTGGAGGCGCTGGACACGCTGGAGGCGGCGGGGTTCCGGCTGGCGGTCTGCACCAACAAGTTCGAGGGCCAGTCGGTGGAGCTGCTGCGCCTGCTCGGGATCGGTCACCGCTTCGCGGCGATCTGCGGGCGCGACACCTTCCCGGCCTACAAGCCCGATCCGAGCCACCTCACCGGCACGATCGAACGCGCCGGGGGCGACCCGGCCCGGGCCGTAATGGTCGGCGATTCGCGCACCGACATCGACACCGCCAAGGCCGCCGGCATCCCGGTGGTGGCGGTGACCTTCGGCTACACCGACGTGCCGGTGACCGAACTCGGGCCCGACCGGGTGATCGAGCATTTTTCGGATCTGGCCGAGGCGGTCCGCGCCCTGGTGCCGGTGGAGGCCGCCTAGGGGGTCAGCGCAGCCAGGTCCTTAACCGCGCCACCGCCTCCCGGCATTCCGCCTCGGAGCCGGCGAACGAAAACCGGACGTGGTGGTGGCCGAGATCCGGATCGAAATCGAGCCCTGGGGTCGCCGCGACGTTGGCTTCGTCGAGCATGCGCCGGCAGAAACCGGTGGCTTCGTTCGTGAGATTCGCCACGTCCGCGTAGAGGTAGAAGGCGCCGTCGGCCGGGTGCACGCGCCCGAGGCCGAAGCCGGGCAGCGCGTCGAGGAGGATCGCCCGGTTGCGGGCGTAGCCGTCGCGCACCGCGTCGAGTTCGTCTGCGGCGTCCAGCGCGGCGAGCGCGCCGACCTGCGAGAGGTAAGGCGCCGAGATGTAGAGGTTTTGCGCCAGCCGCTCGATCGGGCGGACCAGGACCTCCGGCACCACCATCCAGCCGACCCGCCAGCCGGTCATGCAGTGGTATTTCGAGAACGAGTTGATCACCACCGCGTCGGAATCGAATTGCAGGGCGGTGACGGTCGGCACGCCGTAGCTGAGGCCGTGATAGATCTCGTCGGAGATCAGCGGCAGGCCCAGCTCGCGAGTGGCCGCGCAGAGGTCGCGCAACGCGTCTTGCGTGATCACCGTGCCGGAGGGGTTGGCCGGGCTCATCACTAGGGCGCCGGCCAGCGACGCGCGGGCATGGGTCTCGCGCAGGAGCGCGGCCGTGGGGGCGAACCGGTCCTCGGCGCGCAGCACCATCGGGGCCGGCACGAGGTCGAGGGCGGCTAGGATGCTGCGATAGGCCGGGTAGCCGGGCTGCGGTACCGCCACCCGGGAGCCGGCATCGAACAGGCTCATGAAGGCGAGTACGAATCCGGCCGACGAGCCGGTGGTGATCACCACCCGCTCCGGGCTCACCGCGACGCCGTGGCGCTCGGCATAGTCCCGGGCGATCCGCTCGCGCAGGGCCGGCAGGCCGAGCGCCTCGGTGTAGGGCACGCGGCCGGTGGCGAGCGCCGCCTGCGCCGCCGCGATCACCGCCCGCGGCGCCGGCGCGGAGGGCTGGCCCACCTCCATGCGCACCACGTCGTCGCCGCGCCGGGCCTTGGCGGCGGCCGCGGCCATGACGTCCATGGCGAGGAACGGCTGGACGGCGGCGGCCCGCCGGGAGATCGGGATCATGCTTTCCTGACGGGGCGCGAGGGCGGAGGCGGTGCGGTGCTCGGGGTTACCCCCTGACGGCCCTGCCCTCAACCGGTGTCAGTGCGGCGCGAAGCCCGCAGCCATGTTGACCACCAGCGCCAGGATGCCGGTGTTGAACAGGTAGGCGCCGACCGTTTGCGCGGTCGCGATCCGGCGCATCCTCTTGCTGGTGAGATTGGTGTCGGAGGTCGCAGCCGCAGCCCCGATGGTCACGGTGAAGTACAGGAAATCCCAGAAGTCCGGCTCGGTCTCGCCGTGGAAGTCCAGCCCGCCGCGCTCGGCGCCGGCTTCGTCCCCTGTGCCGTAATAGACGTGCGCGTAGTGGACCGTGAAGATCATCTGCACGAAGACCCAGGTGCAGAGCAGGCTCGTCCCGGCGAGCGCCAGGGCGTAGCGCTCGCCGGGTCCGGCGATGCGGCCGCCGACCACCAACACCGCCACCGAGCCGAGGCTCGCGGCTGCCGCCAGCAGGGCGAAGACGGTGATCACCCCGGCGCTGTCGTCGAGCCGGGCGGCCTCACGCCGCATGGCGTCATGGGTCTGGCCGGTGGCCCGCCGTATGACCAGGCCGGCATGGACGATCACGCCGGCGCACCAGCCGACGAGCAACCGCATCCCCGGATCGAGGCCCGGCACCAGCAGGGCGGTGGCGACCGCCACCAGGATCGCGCAGAGCAGGTGCGGGCGCAGCCAGAAGGCGCGGAACAGCTTGGGCATGACGAACCGGATGACGCGCAGCGGGCGGGATCTCCCGGCCGGGATCGTGATTTGACCCGGCGCCGCGAAAACGCCTAACCCACCCTCTACCGCTCGCGCCACGCGCGGGCCGGCTTGCCGCGCAAGCGAGGATCCATGCTCTTCAACCGCTCCCTGCCCGCGCTGGCCCTGGCGCTCGGCCTCGCCGCCGTCCCGGCTTCGGCGCAGGACGCCACGCAATCCACCGCTCCGGCATCCGCCTCGTTCACGGACGCGCAGCGCGCCGGCATCGAGGCGATCGTCAAGGACTACCTGATCAAGCACCCGGAGGTGCTGCAGGAGGCGCTGGCCGAGGCCGAGAAGCAGCAGGCGGAGACGCAGCGCCTCGCCCAGAGTGCGGCCCTCAAGGAGGCCCGCGAGGCGCTCATCAACGGCCCGCACGACGTCGTTGCCGGCAATCCCACCGGCGACGTCACGCTCGTCGAGTTCTTCGACTACAATTGCGGTTATTGCCGCAAGGCGCTGATCGACGTGCAGACCCTGATCAAGACGGACCCGAAGCTGCGGGTGGTGATCAAGGACTTCCCGGTGCTCGGCCCGGAATCCCTCGAAGCGAGCCAGGTCGCGGTCGCGGTGCGCCAGCAGCTCAAGGGCGACAAGCTGTTCGAATTCCACCAGAAGCTGCTCGAGACCAAGGGCCGGGTGAACGGCGCCCGGGCGATCCAGGTCGCCAAGGATCTGGGCGCCGACACGGTCAAGCTGCAGAAGGACATGGCCTCCCCCGAGGTGAAGGCCGCGTTGAGCGAGAATCGCGGCCTGGGCGACCGGCTGGGCCTGTCGGGCACGCCGGCCTTCATCATCGGCGACGAGGTGATTCCGGGCGCCGTCGGGGTCGACCCCATCCGCAAGACCATCGCGGATGTCCGCCAGTGCGGCCACGCCTCCTGCTGAGGCGTCAGGCCGGAGCTTCCCACCGGCGGATGGCGGACTGCGCGGCCTTGTCGCGCCAGGCCGCCTTCGTCTAAGAGCCGCCAGCCATGAGGCTGTGATCGAGTGCCAGCGCGCATGCCGGATGAACCGACCGCCGCGGCGCGATACGAAGAAGGCCGGATGCCCAAGAACGATCCCATCGATTCCGAGCTCGTCCGCGAACTCGCCAACCTCGTCACCGAGACCGGCCTGTCCGAGATCGAGGTCGAGAAGGGTGACCTGCGGATCCGCGTCGTGCGGCGGCTTGAGCCCGTCACCGTCCAGGTGGCGGCGCCCGCGCCTGTCGCGGCCGCCGCGCCGCCCGTGGCGCCGCCGACGGGGGCCCTCGCCCCGGCCGAGCCGGCCCGGACGCATCCCGGCTCGGTGCCGTCGCCGATGGTCGGGACCGCCTACCTGCGTCCTTCGCCTGAGGCCAAGGCGTTCATCGATATCGGCTCGAAGGTCGAGGTCGGCGACAAGCTGCTCCTCATCGAGGCGATGAAGACTTTCAACGAGATCGTGGCGCCCCGCGCCGGCACGGTGACGGCGATCTTCGTCGAGGATGGCCAGCCGGTCGAGTTCGGCGAGGCCCTGCTGGTCATCGCCTGATCGACGCGCGGGGCGGCCCGTTCGCTTCGCCGTTCGGGTCGCGTGCTACGAGCAGGCGGCGATGAGTCCCGTGCAGGCGATGTCGGGCGTCTTCCGCCACGTCGACCGTCACGTCAGGCCTGGAAAACGGCGCGCAACAAGAGGATAGATCATCCTGCGCGGTCCCGTCGGATCGCCTGGACGCTCTAAGGGTTCGATGTTCGACAAGATCCTGATCGCGAACCGCGGCGAGATCGCCCTGCGCATCCTGCGGGCGGCGAAGGAACTCGGGATCGCCACCGTGGCGGTCCATTCCACCGCCGACGCGGACGCCATGCACGTCCGGCTGGCCGACGAGAGCGTCTGCATCGGGCCGCCCGCCGCCCGGGACAGCTACCTCAACATCCCGTCGATCATCGCGGCTTGCGAGATCACCGGGGCGGACGCGGTGCATCCGGGCTACGGCTTCCTGTCCGAGAACGCCCGGTTCGCCGAGGTGCTGGCACACCACCAGATCGGCTTCATCGGCCCCAAGGCGCAGCACATCCGCACCATGGGCGACAAGATCGAGGCCAAGCGCACCGCCGTGAAGCTCGGCATCCCGTGCGTGCCGGGTTCCGAGGGCGGCGTCGAGGATGCCGACGAGGCCAAGCGGATCGCGGCCGGGATCGGCTACCCCGTCCTGGTCAAGGCGGCGGCCGGCGGCGGCGGGCGCGGCATGAAGGTCGCCCGCTCGGAGGCCGAACTGGAGCAGGCGCTCGGCATGGCCCGCTCCGAGGCCAAGGCGGCGTTCGGCGACGACGCGGTCTACCTGGAAAAGTACCTGGAGAAGCCCCGGCACATCGAGGTGCAGGTTCTGGGCGACGGCCGGGGCGGCGCGGTCCATCTGGCCGAGCGCGATTGCTCGCTGCAGCGCCGCCACCAGAAGGTCTGGGAGGAAGGCGGTTCGCCCGCGCTCAACGAGTCGATGCGCGCCGAGATCGGCGGCATCTGCGCCAACGCGATGAAGGAGCTGGGCTATCTCGGCGCCGGCACGGTCGAGTTCCTGTACGAGGACGGCCGGTTCTACTTCATCGAGATGAACACCCGCATCCAGGTCGAGCATCCGGTCACCGAGATGATCACCGGGATCGATTTGGTGATCGAGCAGATCCAGGTCGCCTCGGGCGGCCCGCTCTCGGTGTCGCAATCCGACATCAAGGTCGAGGGTCACGCCATCGAGTGCCGGATCAACGCCGAGCACCCGGAGACCTTCCGGCCGTCCCCGGGCCAGATCACCCATTATCACACCCCCGGCGGCCTCGGGGTCCGGGTCGATTCCGCGGCGTTCCAAGGCTACCGGATCCCGCCGCATTACGACTCGCTGATCGGCAAGCTGATCGTGCACGGGCGCACCCGCAACGAGTGCCTGATGCGCCTGCGCCGGGCGCTGGACGAGTTCGTGATCGACGGCATCGACACCACGCTGCCGCTGTTCCGCACCCTGGTCCGCAACCCGGACGTCCAGAACGGCCTCTACGACATCCATTGGCTCGAGCACTTTTTGGAAGATGGCGGCATGAAGGTGTGAGCCCGGCCGGAGACCGCGAGCCAGTTCGACCGGTTCTTCCCACCCTCGCCCTCCTCCGGAGGCGACGGAGCGAAGCGGAGGCGTCGAAGGAGGGCTCCAGCCAGCTGCGCGATCCCTTGGGGGCTCCTTCAGGGCTCGCCGCGCTCGCACCGCGGGATGAGGGGGGTGTTTCGGAGAGCTGTCGTCTGACCGAGATCGTGTCTCCAATCCGACTTTGAAACTGCGCTTGCGGCGATCAGGTCCGGCGCCGGCTCTGGCATTTGGACCGGCGCCGCGCGACACTCGTCCCATGCACGATCCGACCCGCGTGGACATCACCCCCGAGATCCTGCTGAAGGCCTACGCGGCGGGCATCTTTCCGATGGCGGAGGATGCGACCGACCCGACCCTGTACTGGGTGGAGCCGCGGGCGCGCGGCGTTCTCCCCCTCGACGGGTTCCGGGTGTCCCGGCGCCTGGCCCGGACGGTGCGGTCCGACCAGTTCGAGGTCCGGTGCGACACGGATTTCGACGGGGTGATCAGCGGTTGCGCCGCACCCCGCCGGGACAGTGAGAAGACCTGGATCAACGGGCGGATCCGCGAGCTCTACGGCGCGCTGTTCGACCTCGGGCATGTCCACACCGTCGAAGTGTATGCCGGTGCGGACGGGCGTTTGGTGGGCGGCCTCTACGGCGTCTCGATGGGGGCGGCCTTCTTCGGCGAGAGCATGTTCCACGAGGTGCGCGACGCCTCGAAGGTTGCCCTGGTCCATCTGATGGCGCGCCTGCGCGTTGGCGGTTACCGTCTCGCCGACACCCAGTTCGTGACCGACCACCTCACGCAGTTCGGCGCCGAGGAGTTGCCGCGGCACATCTATAAGCGGCGGCTCGCCGTCGCCCTCGACGCGGTCGCCGACTGGAACGTCTGGCCTTGCGACGGGACCGTCCCGGGCGCGCGGGCGCTGGACGCGCTGGGCGTCGGCGCGGCCGACTGAGCCTCAGCGGAACAGCGCGTCGAACAGGTTCTGCGGCTGCGGCGGGGGCGGCGGGGCTGGAGCTGGCCCTTCGTTCGACGGGAAGAACTTTCGCGAGGGCTTCTGTCGCGGCTGCACCGGCACCCCGCGCGGCGCCTCGACATCGACCTGGCCGGCGGCGTTGAGTTGCTGGGCGGTCTTGGTCGAATCCCGGCCGGCGCGTTTCGTCCGTTCCGGCTTGGCGGCCACCGCCGGCACGTCCTCCTGCTCCTTCGCCTCTGCGATCACGTCGCTGCCGCCTTTGCAGTCGACCAGCCAGACGTCGTAGATCGGGTGCTCGATGGCGTGCAGGCCGGGGCTCGACGCGAACATCCAACCGGTGAAGATGCGGCGATACTTGTTGTCGAGGGTGACCTCATCGACCTCAAGGAACGCCGTGGTCTTGGCGCTCTCGGTCGGCGGCCGCGTGTAGCAGACCCGCGGGGTCATCTGCAGCGACCCGAACTGCACGGTCTCGTCCACCGCAACCTCGAAGGACACGATGCGGCCGGTGATCTTGTCGAGGCCGGAGAACACCGCGGTCGGGTTCTTGATCTTGTCGGCCGCGGCCGGGCCGGCCCCGAGGGCCAGTGCCAGGCCGAGGAGCAGTCCGGCGCGTGCGAGGGCTTTGGTGCGGCTCAAGGCTCGGACCCCTAATGCATCGCCCCGAAACGTGGGACCGTCTCTCGGAAGACGACGATGCGGAACAAGGACCCCAGGGCAGCGGCCCGGATTCGGGACGAGGCTCTAGAGGAAGGCCGGTCACGCCGTCACGGGCGCGGCGGTCGGATCGGATAGCCCCGAGGTGAACACTGGAACGGTGGCGGTAAAAGGGCGCCGCAGCCGCAAGCCTACTCGCCGGGCGTCCAGGAGACGTAATCGCCGGTCGCGGCCGGTCGCGAGCCCCAAGAGAGCTGCGAGCCCTGCGGTCGGTATGCGTTCGGCGTGCCGGTCTGGTTCTCGACATGCGGCTGCTGCCAGGCGCGCGGCGTGTAGGTCTCTTCGCTCGGGGCGAGATCGACGTTGTGGCACAGCCAGCCGCGCCAGCCGGGCGGAACCTTCGAGGCGTCGGCGTAGCCGTTATAGACCACCCAGCGCCGTTCCGAGCCGACCGAGCGGTCGATCAGCGCGCCTTCGGCCTTGTAGTACTTGTTTCCGAAATCGTCCTCGCCGACGAAGATGCCGGTGCGGGCGGTCTGGAGCGCGAGCGAGACGGTCTGTCCGTTCCACCACGTGAAGACGCGCAGCAAAGTGTCCTTCAGCGCCATCGCCGGTCCCGGATTCAAGCCGCGCCACGCCGGCGCTTCGTGGCGTCGTTATGGTGAGCGCACGCGCCCGAGTCCAGCGGTTCGGCCCAACTGTCGCTGCGCGGCAACGCCCACGCCGGACATCAGCCGGCTATTCAAGAACCGCGATAAAGTGCCTCTACTTCAGGGTGTGGATCGAAAATTTTTCCGCTCCGAATCCCGAATGCCGGAAGGGCACTTATCCGAGTCGCCGTCGATATCCACAGGTTTATGCGAGCCGGCACAACATCTAGCGGGGAACCGCACCGACGCACACTACTTGTTGACGTGAGAGCGATGGCGGCGGTATTGTCCCTGCATCGGTCGCGCCGCCCCCCGTGGTGCGTTTCGGCAGGTTCGACCGGCCTAAAATCATCTTCGCTGAGTCGCCTCGCGTCCGGTTTCCGGGCCCGAGCGAACGCGACCCCCTTATTGGGAATCGACCCCGCGTCCAGCGGGGCCGGGACATTCGTGTCCCGACGGGAGAGGTGTGTCTTATGCGGTTCGAGCGTCGCTACACCACGGCCGGACAGTCGCCCTATACCGGTATTCCGTTTCGCAAGGCCTTGAGCGAGATCCGCAATCCCGACGGCTCGGTGGTGTTCCGCCTGGATGGCATCGACGTGCCGGAAAGCTGGAGCCAGGTCGCCAGCGACGTGCTGGCGCAGAAGTACTTCCGCAAGGCCGGCGTTCCGGCGCGCCTGAGGAAGATCGAAGAGAACGACGTCCCGTCCTTCCTCTGGCGCTCGGTGGCCGACGAGGCCGCCCTGGCCGAACTCCCCGAGGAGGAGCGGATCGGCTCGGAATCCTCGGCCACGCAGGTGTTCGACCGGCTGGCCGGCTGCTGGACCTACTGGGGCTGGAAGGGCCGCTACTTCTCCTCCGAGGAGGACGCTTCGGCGTTCTTCGACGAGCTGCGCTACATGCTCGCCAAGCAGATGGTGGCGCCGAACTCCCCGCAATGGTTCAACACCGGCCTGCACTGGGCCTACGGGATCGATGGCCCGAGCCAGGGCCACTTCTACTGCGACTACCGCACCGGTGAGCTGACCCGCTCGGCGTCGAGCTACGAGCACCCGCAGCCGCATGCCTGCTTCATCCAGGGCGTGCAGGACGACCTCGTCAACGACGGCGGCATCATGGACCTGTGGGTCCGCGAGGCGCGCCTGTTCAAGTACGGCTCCGGCACCGGCTCGAACTTCTCCGCGCTCCGCGGCGAGAACGAGAAGCTCGGCGGCGGCGGCAAGTCGTCGGGCCTGATGAGCTTCCTCAAGATCGGCGACCGGGCGGCCGGGGCGATAAAGTCCGGCGGCACCACCCGCCGGGCGGCCAAGATGGTGATCGTCGACATCGACCACCCGGATATCGAGGCGTTCATCGACTGGAAGGTGAAGGAGGAGCAGAAGGTCGCCGCCCTGGTAACCGGCTCCAAGGTCGTGTCCAAGCATCTCGGCCTGGTCATGAAGGCCTGCACCCAGTGCGAGGCGGAAGGCGATGCCTGCTTCGATCCGGACCGTAACCCCGCGCTGAAGCGCGAGATCAAGGCCGCCCGCAAGGCCTCCGTGCCGGATGCCTACATCAAGCGGGTCGTCCAGTTCGCCCGCCAGGGGTTCACCAAGATCGATTTCCCCGTCTACGACACCGATTGGGATTCCGAGGCCTACCTCACGGTCGCCGGCCAGAACTCCAACAACTCCGTCTCGTTGACGGACGACTTCCTCCGGGCGGTCGATGCTGACGCCGACTGGCACCTGACCCAGCGCACCACCGGCAAGGTCGCGAAGACCATCCCGGCCCGCGAGCTGTGGGAAAAGATCGGCGAGGCGGCGTGGGCCTCGGCGGATCCGGGCCTGCACTTCAACACCACGATGAACGACTGGCACACCTGCCCGCAGGGCGGCCGGATCCGGGCTTCGAACCCGTGCTCGGAATACATGTTCCTGGACGACACCGCCTGCAACCTGGCCTCGGCCAACCTGCTGACGATGTACGACCGGCAAACCAAGCGCTTCGATGTCGAGGCGTTCGAGCACCTGAACCGCCTCTGGACGGTGGTGCTCGAGATCTCCGTGATGATGGCGCAGTTCCCGTCGAAGGAGATCGCGGAGCTGTCGTTCCGGTACCGGACGCTCGGCCTCGGCTACGCCAATATCGGCGGTTTGCTTATGACCATGGGCCTGCCCTACGACTCCCATGAGGGCCGCGCCCTGGCCGGTGCGCTCACCGCGATCATGACCGGCGTGGCCTACGCCACCTCCGCCGAGATGGCGGCCGAGCTGGGTCCGTTCCAGGCCTACGACGACAACGCCGACGCGATGCTGAAGGTGATCCGCAATCACCGCCGCGCCGCCCACGGCGAGGCCGAGGGCTACGAGTTCCTGAGCATCGCCCCGGTGCCGCTGGACCACGCCAATATCCCGCAGGACAACCTCGGTGCCCATGCCCGCGCGGCCTGGGACCGGGCACTCCAGCTCGGCGAGACCCACGGCTACCGCAACGCCCAGACGACCGTCATCGCGCCCACCGGCACGATTGGCCTCGTCATGGATTGCGACACCACCGGCATCGAACCCGATTTCGCCCTGGTGAAGTTCAAGAAGCTCGCCGGCGGCGGCTACTTCAAGATCATCAACCAGGCGGCACCCGACGCGTTGCGGGCGCTGGGCTACCGCGAATCCGAGATCGCCGAGATCGAGGCCTACGCGGTCGGCCACGGCTCCATGGGCCAGGCCCCGGCGATCAATCCGACGACGCTCCGGGCGAAGGGTTTCACCGACGACAAGATCTCCGCGATCGAGAAGGGCCTGAAGTCGGCCTTCGACATCAAGTTCGTGTTCAACCGGTGGACGCTGGGCGACGACTTCCTGATCCAGACCCTCAAGGTCCCGGCAGAGATGCTGTCGGACCCGACCTTCGAGCTGCTGCCGTTCCTCGGCTTCACCAAGAAGGACGTCGAGGTCGCCAACACCCATATCTGCGGGGCGATGACGCTCGAGGGGGCTCCGGGCCTCAAGCGCGAGCACTATCCGGTGTTCGACTGCGCCAATCCGTGCGGCCGCATCGGCAAGCGCTACCTGTCGGTGGAGAGCCACATCCGCATGATGGCGGCAGCCCAGCCGTTCATCTCCGGGGCGATCTCCAAGACGATCAACATGCCCAACGACGCCACCGTCGAGGATTGCAAGGCGGCCTACCGCCTGTCCTGGACCCTGGCGCTGAAGGCGAACGCCCTCTACCGCGACGGCTCGAAGCTGTCGCAGCCGCTCAACGCCGCCCTGATCGCCGATGAGGACGACGAGGCCGACGACGCCCTGGAGGCGCTGATCCAGGCGCCCGCCGCGGCCAAGGCCGCCCAGATCGCCGAGAAGATCGTCGAGCGGGTGATCGAGCGGGTCGAGCACATCCGGTCCCGCGAGAAGTTGCCGGCCCGGCGCAAGGGCTACACGCAGAAGGCGGTGGTTGGCGGCCACAAGGTCTACCTGCGCACCGGCGAATACGACGACGGCCGCCTCGGCGAGATCTTCATCGACATGCACAAGGAGGGCGCGACCTTCCGGAGCCTGATGAACAACTTCGCCATCGCGATCTCGCTCGGCCTCCAGTACGGCGTGCCGCTCGAAGAGTATGTGGAAGCGTTCACGTTCACCCGGTTCGAGCCGGCCGGCTTCGTACAGGGCAACGACGCGATCAAGAACGCGACCTCGCTCCTCGACTACGTGTTCCGCGAGCTGGCCGTGTCGTATCTCGGCCGCGCCGACCTGGCCCATGTCAGCCCCGCCGAGATCGGCGGCACGGTGCTCGGCGGCGGCGAGGCCGGCGACACCACGCGCGACGGAGCCAAGCCCGCCCCGGCCTCCTCGGTGGTCTCGCGCGGCCTGCTGCGCGGCTCGGCCGACCGCCTCACCCTCATCCAGGGCGGCCCTGCCGGCGGAACGGTCGGCGTCGGCGCCGCAGGCACCGGCCAGACCTCTCCAGCTGGCGGGACGGTTCACGCCATCCACGGCACCTCGGCGCTCAAATCCGAGCCTGCGGTGGCGCGTCAGACCGAGACGATCGCCGACACCCTCCCCTTCACCAAGGTCGAACGCACCGTCGCCGACCGACGGGCCGAGGCGAAGATGAAGGGTTACGTCGGCGAAGCCTGCCCGGAATGCGCCAACTTCACGCTGGTCCGCAACGGGACCTGCCTGAAGTGCGACACCTGCGGCTCCACGACCGGTTGTTCGTAATCGACGCGACGGAGCTGCTGTTGCGGCGTGAGGCAGAAGATAGTCGAATTTGCTTCTCGGTTAGTCGTCATTGAGAAGCATAATTTGTAAAAAACGATTTGAGGTTGGTTCCTATGATCGCTATGGAGGTAAGATTTGTGCATCGCTCAAGGTAAAAGTCGAAAAATTGCCTTGAGGGTCGGTACCTGACGATTTCCAACCTTACCTGCCCAAATCCGGATTGAACCTACGAGCGTATGGACCGGGAGATGACATGGAGGACGTCGGACCGGCGTCCTCCCCGCGCTACGGGGAGCAAATTGAGTACTTCTAAGCTTGTGGCGAGCGTGGCCCGTCCCCTGAAGAGTGATCCTCCCTGAGATATGGCTTCGAGCCATGTTTGGAATTGACCCCGTTTGTGGCCCACGGCCTATGCAAGTTCCCGGGCTGTGACAGCTTGGTTGGCGAAGGCTCGGGGTGTCACGCCGCCCAGGGCCGCAGGGGGTCGATGTTAGTTATAGTGGCGCCTCCAGTCCTCGATGCGCTCGCGGGCTTCGGCCAGCGACAGGAACCACCAGGCGTTCAGGCACTCCGCCCGTAGGCGGCCGTTGAACGCTTCGATTTAGCATTACAGTTGCATTTTCGACGAGGTTCTGACTCTCTGCGTCACCATGATTCGCGCATCATGGACATCGGGGACCTCGATTGAGGCGACGCTGGAGTTGTGGGCCTCGTCGCTGCGGGAGGTGAAGGGACGCTTGCGCCCGCTGTTTACGCAGGAGCGGGTCGCGGCCTCGGCCGGGGCATTCCTGGACGGGCTGCTCGGCGCGGAGCGGCGCAAGACGGGTTGGATGCGGGCGGAAGCCGCGGGCGATCCCGGGCCCTGGCGTCAGCAAGCGGTGCTCGGGCGCGGACGCTGGGATGCGGATGCCCTGCGCGACGTGGTGCGGGACTATGCCCTGGAGACCCTGGCTGACCCGGACGCGGTTCTGGTTCTCGACGAGACCGGCTTTCTCAAGCAGGGTAAAGCCTCGTGCGGCGTGCATCGCCAGTACACCGGCTCGGCCGGCAAGATCACGAACTGTCAGATCGGCGTGTTCGCGGCCTACGTCTCGCGGCACGGTCATGCGTTCATCGATCGGGCCTTGTACCTGCCCAAGACCTGGACCTCGGATCCGGCCCGATTAGCCGCCGCCCACGTGCCGGAGGGAACGAGCTTTTCGACCAAGCCGGGATTGGCGCTGGCGATGATCGAGCGGGCGATCGCCGCCGGCGTGCCGTTCTCCTGGGTGGCGGCCGACACCGTCTACGGGGTCGGCGACATCGGACAAGCGCTACGCCGCGCGGGCAAGGGCTACGTGCTTGGGGTCAAGACCGATCACAGGTTCAATTCCTGGGTCGGCAAGCCGCCTGTGGCCGGCACCGCCGAGGTGATCGCCAACAGCCTCGCTCCGTCGGCCTGGGCGCGCCTGTCGGCGGGAGAGGGGACCAAGGGGGCACGACTGTACGACTGGGCCTATTGCGCGAGTTGGCCGACCTCGCTGGCGCCGACGACGACCAAACCAGCGTGTGGACGCGCGGGCTCCTGATCCGCCGCAGCCTGAGCGATGGCGAGCGGGCATACTTCACGACCTGGTGCCCGGCCGGCACGCCGATCGCGACCCTGGTGGCGGTCGAGGGCCAGCGTTGGACGATCGAGGACGCGTTCGAGACCGCCAAGACCGAGCTTGGGCTGGCTCACAACGAGACCCGCTCCTGGCACGGCTGGCACCGGCACGTCAGCCTGGTGATGATGGCCTTCGCCCTGCTGGCGGTGATCCGCCATCACGCCAACGCGCCGCCCCCAAAAAGCCGAGCCAGGACGAGATCACGCCCCCCGAGGCTGCGCGCCCGCTGATCCGCTGGTCGGTCCAGGAGAGCAGCGGCGCATCCACCCCGCCCACGTCATCGCGTGGTCGCTCTGGCGACGCGCGCATCAGGCGGCTGCCCGAAACGCCCATCTCAAACGCCGAGCGTCAGACGCCAAGGGGCGTCACCGCCGTAAGCCCAGCAAAACACGCCGACGACGGAAAAGCCAAAAAACGCAACTGTAATGCTAGAGTCCACGCCATGACGCCCACCGTCGGCGGTGTCGCGTCGGAATGGCGCTGGCCGCCGCGCGTGACGGTGACATCTTGCCGGCGACCGACGAGGCCCACGCGTGGCGATGGCGTTCCGGGGGGAGGCGAAGGCGCCCTCGTATGGCACCGCTTGTCAGGCGGCAGCGTAAACCTGCCGCAAGTCCTTTGAGACGGCAGGTTCGGGCATCGCCTCGCACCCTGCTGTCCCTGGTATGCCGATCCGGCCGGCCGACCATCGGCGCGGGCGTCGAGGATGTCGTTCGCTCCCTCAGCGCCCGGTAGGCTCACGCCGCCTTGGAGGTGACCTTCTCGTAGGTCCCCGTCGCGACCTGCTCTTCAAGCTCCGCCTTGAAGTCCGCGATGCCGAGGACCTGGACGGGATTGCCCGAGTCGTCGAGGAACTCGTAGAGCGCATCCTTGATGTTGCGATTGCTGAAGAACACGATGGCGTCCTCGTCGCCGCCGCCTTCCAGATGCGGCTCACCGTTCGCCACGCCCGAGACGTAGCTGCCCGTGGGGCGTGTCTCCTTGTGGGTGCCGTCCTGTCGGTAGAACCGGAGTTCGCCCTGCATCACGAGGGTCACGTAGGAACTCTTATGCCGGTGCAGCATCACGCGCTGGTTGGCGGCGAACTTGAACACGACATCGACGATGCGGTTGTCCTCGTCAACCTTGTAGACGAAGAAGGCGATGTGCGGCAGCCAATCGAGCGTCCGCCAGGTGATGTTGCTCTCGTCGAACTTGGGAATTTGCATTTGGTTTCCTCGGGATTCGATAGGCGACCGTTTCCGGGTCGGCGCACGGCTTTCTGCCGCGTCTTATGTTTGAGGGGCTCGTCGACGACCCCGAATACGAAACCGGGTTACCTTGTCATCGGTTCGGTGATCCGAGGCATACGAGTTGCGAGGAGCCGAGCTGTTCCGCTTGAGGACCGCCGCACGAACCTCCGCGGAATCGAGGTTCAGCCGAACACGCTCGGCCAGTCCGTCCTCTCCAGCCTCGAAGGTCTTGCTGCGCGCACGCCCACCGAGAGCCGGGAAGAGCACCAGGCTGATCTCGTCCACCAGCTCGGCCTTCAGGAACGCGGCGTTGTTCCGGGCGCCGCCTTCCAGAAGCAACCGGCGGACGCCAAATCCGAGGCGAGCACCTCAAGCGCTGGCCGGAGGTCGATCTCCGGCCTGTCCGAAACGACGCAGGAGACGCCGTCGGCGGCAAGCTCGGCCACCTGAGCGGAGGGATCGGCGCGGGCCGTGCGCGGGCACCGGCGGATCAACACCGATGCAACCGTCAGGCACTTTGTGCTCGCCCAACGACTCGGAAAATTCCTGCAGCGATATCCGGACCTATCCGTCGAGGTGGCGGTCCGGGACCGCATGGGCGACCTCGTCGCGGACGGCTTCGACGTCGCCGTCCGGTTCGGCGAGCCCGAGCCGTCTGCGTTTATCGCCGCGCTACGTCTGCGGACCCGGGTCCTGACCCACGAGGCACCCGAATGTGTCGCGCGCCATGGCTGCCCCGAGCATCCATCGGGATTGACCTGACCGGTATTTTGGACCGAGCCGATTGAGAGGCTACTGCATGGTGGCGGCCATGGGTAGCGGGAAGGCCAGATCCGGGTAGCTGACGGGCGCGGGCGGCCGATAGCCCAGCGACGAATGCGGTCGGACGCGGTTATAGGTGTTTTGCCACAGACCGATCACGATCTGCGCCTCCTTTAACGAGTCGAAGATCTCCTGGCGTAGGCACTCGTCACGAAGCTTGCCGTTGAAGCTCTCACAATACCCGTTCTCCCACGGCGATCCTGGTGCGATGTACTGGATCTGTGAGCCAGTTTTGGCGACCCATTTGCGCGGCGCCTTCGAGATCATCTCGGGGCCATTGTCGCAGCGGATGTGTTCCGGGATGCCGTGTAGGCACATCGCCTCCGCCAGCGCCTCGATCACGCCCACGCTGTTGATGCGTCGCGCCACCTTCAGCGCCAGACAAGCCCGGCTATGCTCGTCGATCAGCGTCAGGATCCGGAGCGAGCGTCCGTCGTGGGTCCGGGCCTGGACGAAGTCAAAACTCCAGACGTGGTTGCGATGGAGCGGGCGCAGCCGCACGCAGGATCCATTGTTCAGCCACAGGCGACTGCGTGGTCGGTGCTTCTGCGGGACCTTTAGCCCCTCGCGACGCCAGATGCGCTGAACCCGATCCTTACCCACCTGCTATCCTGCTGCCTGCAGCAGCGCGGTGACGCGGCGGTAGCCGTAGCGCCCATACGCGGACGCCGAGGCGATGATGGCACGGGTCAGCGCATCCTCGTCGGCCGGCAACGTGGACACGTAGCGCTGCGTGCCCCGATGCTGGCCGACGATCCGGCAGGCGTGACGTTCCGAGAGGTCGTACTTCTCCCGGATGCCGTCCACCGCCTGCCTGCGTCGCTCGGGGGCTACAAGTTTCCCGAGGCGACGTCCGCCAGCACCTGACCCGCCAGAGATAAATCGGCTACCAGGCGACGAAGCCGGGCGTTCTCGCGCTCCAGATCCTTCATCTTCTTGGCCTGATCGACCTTCAGGCCGCCGTACTCCTTACGCCAGCGATAATAGCTCTGCTCGGAGATTTCCGCCTCTCTGCATGCAAGGGCCAAACTCTTGCCCTGAGCTGTCTGCACCTCGATCTGGCGCAGCTTGAGCACCGCCTGCTCCGCGTTCGTCTTCTGACCTCGCCGCATGTCCGACTCTTCCGGTCCTGGCTGATCCTCTCAATCAGCCCGGTCCAAAGCCAGCCGGTCAGGTCACCGGATGGCCGTCCGCGCGCCTGTGCCAGAGGAGATGGAAATCGAGCGGGGCGAGCGGGACCGGCACGGGTCGGACCGTGAGCTTCCCGTCCAGACCCGATCCGACGACGACGCCGTTCGTCAGGGTCGCGACGAGGTCTGTTCCGGCCACGAGCGCCGGAGCGGCGTACATCTGCGGAAACACGACACCGAGCCGTCGCTCCAGGTAGCGCAACTCAAGACGAGGGGGATTTCAGTCGTACCGCGACCTCGTTCCGGCGCAGGAATGGCACCGAGAACGGCGGATCGTAGCCCATGAAGACGGGTTGATCCGCTGGATTTCTTCCGGCGGCTTCCACCACCATCGTCAAGGTACGGGCTTGCTCGTCCCTCGCCGCGGGCGATGCGGTGCCGGAAAAGCGCAGGACGGCCAACCGTTCCGGCGGGATGCGAACCAGTCTCACACCGCGTTCGGTCGGCTCCGGCGCACCGGATTCGACGACCGCCTTCGGCAGGTAGAACCGCATCGTTCCCCGGGCGCCCTGCTCGACCGGGACCGTCATCGCGATCAGGCGGCCTTCGCTCTCGACGGGCGTCGTCATGGCGATCCGCTGACCACCACCATTCGCTCCGGTTATGTACCGGAACAGCCGACCGAACGCCTGTCCGTCCTGCTGTCCGCTGGCATCCGTCTCGACGGCAACGCGTCCGTCGTAGGCCCGGACTTCGACCCCACGGTCGAGCCGCTCGACGACCGCGTAGCGCGGCTCTTCATAGGTCCCGCGGATGCCCACGACCGACAGCGCGGACTCAAGCAGCGTCACGAAGTAGTAGAGGAATTTGTCCATCGTCGAGGCATCCGTCGGTCGTGGGTTTTACGCACGGAGTCTGCGGTCGTCTGCGTTCAGGTGTACAACGCCCGGCATGTCAGACATCTGCTTGTGCGGTTTTGCCTCAAGCCCCGCCTGCGTCGCGATCGAGCTTGGCGACCTAATTCAGTTTGCGTGGGCGTTGATTTCGGGCGCGCGAGTTTGCTCATAGCAAGCTTCTGGCACAAACCGCCTCCGAACACACCGCAAGGCTATGATCCTATTTTCGGCAGTTCGGGGCAATCACGATGAACCGCATCCTTGCTGGTGTACTGTTTTCCATTCTATTGGCGGTTCCTGCCTCAGCACTCGATGCCGGGGATCGTATGAAATCCTGGGCTGCAGCGACACCGACAGATAAAGACGATCTCTTGCGCACAATGGAGGCAGCGAACGCAGGCGCCGCATCCCGGAACAGTGTGCGTTCTTGCCTCGATGATACGTCTACATTGTCAGGCCACTCAGATCTACTGATCTCGGAAGTGTTCAAGGCATGCTACGAACAAGCGGAGCGGGACAACATATAGTCACGTAGGCTCATTGCCTAATCTGTCCTCCGAAGCGTGAGGTTGCTTCAAAAAACACGATTGAGGGAAGACCGAGCCATAGGCCGAGTTGATCCGTTCGATTTCGAGGACGCGCGAGTTCCTTGTACACCTCTCGCAGCCATGCGCTCGCACCGGCTTCCGGTCGAGGGAACGGATCGAACCGCTGCAGATGTTGCCCAAGACCCCGGCGACCCGAGGCTTTGTCGACGCGGAGTTCGCCTGACCACCGATGGACCGACCGTTGTCGAGACCCCCCATATCCCGCAGTCCGAAAGCCTTGCGTCTCTGCAGGCCCATCTGTCCTCATGCGAAGCATGGGACCTGCCGGGCCTGATCGAGCTGTGAGGACCTGACCACCGGTGCCGCGGGCACGACCATTGACGTGTCGATTACCGCGTTGGGCGCACGCGAATCGTCTTCGACGCCCACTGCCATCTCGACGAGGGTTCGGGCTTCCAGTCCGACGCGGTCAACTGTGCCCAGATTGGTCGGTCAAGGGGCCGCATGGCGCGTCGGCGGCTGATAGGATCTTGTCGCGCGACCCACCACCCAGGAAGCGACCATGGCCCATGTCCTCGTCATCGGCGCCAGCAAAGGCATCGGCCTGGAAACCGTGAAGGCGTCCCTCGCGGCCGGACACCGCGTGCGGGCCTTCGCACGTTCGGCCACGGCCATGACCCTGTCAGGTGCTGGCCTGGAACGCTTTCCCGGGGATGCCTTGAACGCCGGTGACGTCGCCTCGGCGCTCGACGGCATCGACGTCGTCGTCCAGGCGCTTGGGGTGCCGACGAAGAACCTGCTCGGGCCGGTGACATTGTTCTCCGACGCGACCAACATGCTGGTGCCGGCCATGGAGAAGGTTGGGGTCAGGCGCCTGCTGGCAGTTACCGGCTTCGGCACCGGCGACAGCCGCGACGCGATTGGACTTCTGCAACGCGTGCCGTTCCGCCTCGTCTTCGGACGCGCATACGACGACAAGGACGCCCAGGAGATGCGTATCCGCAAGAGCGGCCTGGAATGGACGTTCGTTCGGCCAGGGGTTCTCACCCCCGGATCGGCGACTGGCCGCTACAAGGTTCTCACCGAGCCCTCGTCGTGGCGGAACGGCCTCATCTCACGGGCCGACGTCGCGCACTTCATCGTCGGACAGATCGACCGGCCGGCCTACGAGCGGAAGGCCGTCGTCCTGATCAGATGATCGATCTCGGCCTGATTTTGGCATCGCGAAATTCATAGCCCTTAGCGGTTGCCGATACGCGTCAACGTCGGAGTTGATCGTCCCCCATTGAACTGGTCCGCCCTGAAGTATGGCTTTTGAGTCGACAGAGGACGGAACCGATGGCCCAACGACCCAAGCCCGAGGAGATCGTGAGCAAGCTGCGTCAGGTCGACGTGCTGGTCTCACAAGGACAAAGCGTCGCCGCTTCGATTAGGGCGATCGGCGTGACCGAAGTGACCTACTATCGCTGGCGCAAGGAGTACGGCAGCCTCAAGTCGGATCAAGTGAAGCGGATGAAGGATCTTGAGACGGAGAACCAGCGTCTCAGGAGAGCGATTACCGATCTGACGTTGGACAAGCTGATCCTTCAGGAGGCGTCCCGGGGAAACTTCTGAGCCCCGCGCGCCGACGCGCCTGTGTCGAGCACATCATGCTGACGATGGTCGTCTTTGAGCGCCGCGCCTGCCGGGCGCTCGGTCAGCATCCCTCATCCTGAGCCTGCTGAAGGATCGACACAGCGCAAAGCGCCGCGGGGCCGCGACGATGAGGAGGCGCTGACGGCTGATCTCATCGCGCTGGCGGAGCGGTACGGTCGCTACGGCTACCGAAAGATCAGCGCGTTGCTGAAGGCGGCGGGTTGGTTCGTCAACGACAAGCGCGTCGAGCGGATCTGGCGGCGCGAGGGCCTGAAGGTCCCGGCCAAGCAGCCCAAGCGAGGGCGGATCTGGGACAACGACGGCTCCTGCATCCGCCTTCGCCCGGAATACCGCAATCACGTATGGTCGTATGACTTCGTCGAGGCGCGCACGCACGATGGACGCAAGATCCGGATGCTCAACGTGATCGATGAGTTCACGCATGAATGCTTGGCGATCCAGGTCGCCCGCAAGCTCGAGGCGGTCGATGTGATCGACGTGCTCTCGGATCTGTTCATCCTGCGTGGCGTGCCGGGCCATGTCCGTTCGGACAACGGGCCGGAGTTCGTCGCGAACGCTGTACAAGCTCGGATCATCGGCGTCGGCAGTAAAACCGCCTACATCACTCCGGGTTCACCGCGGGAGAATGGCTACGTCGAAAGCTTCAACGCGCGGCTTCGCGATGAACTTCTCAACGGCGAGATCTTCTACACACTCAATGAGGCGCAGATCGTCATCGAAAGTTGGAGATGTCACTACAACACCGTGCGCCCCCACGCCTCACTGGGATACCGGCCGCCGGCACCGGAAGTGTTCATGTCAGCCTTCTCCGCTTGGCCGGCCGCGCTCGCCCGACCCGCTCCGCCAGTCAAGCCACCCGTGGTGGAGCGGCCTACCGCGCACTAACTTGAACCTTGGACCACCCTGTGGGGGCCGATCATGCGGATGCGCCCGTTTTTCCCTGTGCTTGACCGGCTCGAACTTTGCCAACCTGAAAACATAGTCGAGATAGACGGCATGATACGCATGGACGCCTCCGGCTTAAGCTTAAGGACGAGAAACATCCTTGCGACGATACCGTTCCTACACCATCCCGTTAGCGTAAGAACTAAAGACCACTAGGTTCGAACAGGACCTATTTCAGCATGCTACCGACCGAGGTCGATCGTAGAGGGAACCTCCCGGCCATCGGCGTCCTCATGAACTCGCCAGCATGCTCGTCGATTGCAGGACGACGATGACGAGCATGAAGACGGCCGCGGCGGCGAGGACATAGGTCACGGTCTTGGTGAATTTGGTCATGATTTGCTTTTCCTTAACCGCGTTTTCCGTATAGACTTGCATCGATGGGGTCTTCGGCCGGCAGCACGAAGACCTGGCCGGGATAGATCAGGTCAGGGTCCCGAATCTGGTCATGGTTGGCGTCGTAGATCGCCGTGTAGCGGTCGCCCTCGCCGTAGGTCCGCCGGCTGATCGCCCAGAGACTGTCGCCGCGCTCGATCCGCGCGGTCCTCACTTCCCGTACGTAGACGGCGCCCGGGGCGGCCTCGGGCCTGAGCGGATCGCTCATCGTATCCGGTGATGGCTTGGTCGCAGACGTGCCGGGTATGGAATCCCGAGGGCCATCAGACGCGTCTGCGTTCTCGCCTTGTCGCCCGACCGCCGCCGAGGATGCGTTCGACGCCACCTTCCCGGCGCCGTTCCCGCCGGGTGATGCCTCGGGCGGTGCCGGGATCGAACGGTCCGGCCCCGCGATCCGGGCGTTATGAGGAACCGAGAAGGGTACCTCCACACGACTGAAGACCTTCCCCGAGGCGGCATCGACCTGATCGAGCCGGACCTTGTAGTCCCCCGGCTTGACGCCTCGGCCGATGGTGAAGCTGACGATGCCGTCCCGACCGACCGTGGCGGGGGCGATCAGGGTATCGTTGAGGTAAAGCCGCACAGCCGCACCGGCTGGAGCCTTGCCGCTGACGTACAGCCGGCCGCCTTCCTGCGCATCGATGCTGACGACCTTGGTGGGGGCCTCCGCCGATCCCGTCACGACGGCCCGCTCAGGTGGCGGGGCCTGATGCGCCTCCGAGGAACGGGACTCAATCCCGTTGGATGCGGCTCGATCCGATACCATTGCGTCGGGGCCGACGCCCGCTCCGGTCCGGCTAGACCGGACCGCATCGTCGGCGCCGATGGCGTTCGAGGCGCCATCGCTCGGAGCAACTTCGCCGGACCGTTGCCGGGTCGGGGATGCGGTGTCCGCCGTCGTCCGTCGAGTGGACACGGCCTCGGGAACGGAGCGGATCATCGTCCGTGACGAACCTGGTTGCGACGACACCACGGTCGCTTTGTCGGGCGATGTCAGGGCAACCAACGGCTCGGCATCGTGCGATGGCGCGACCGCCACCGCGACGCTGTCGCGCGATTGGCGAACGATGCCCTTTGCATCGGTCGCCCGAAGGCCGACTTCGCTGTTACCGGCCGGAAGGGCCGGCGGGACGATAGCGAAGTGGCCGTTCACATCGGCAACGGTCCTGGCGGTTGGTTTGCCGTCGACCAAAAGTTCCACGGCGCCGTTCGGCGTCGTCCGCCCCGCGACGACGAGCTCCCCATTCGGCTCGACGCGGACGGTATCAAAGGACGGGGCACCCGGGTCAGAGGCACCGGGGGCCATCGCCACGCCAGGTTCGCCCGGCGGCCGCTCAATCACCGGCTCATCCGGAGCGACCGCTTCCAAGGGATTTCCTGTGCTGGCGTCGACTTCCGGCCGCGATAGGACCGCCACCGGTCGCCCGCCTTCGCCGTTCGAGGACGGAAGCAGGGACCCGAGCCGCCAAAGCACGCCATCACCGCCAACCAAGGCCAGTATCAGCCCGCCCCCAACGAGGAGGGCAAAGAGCGCGATGACAGCCCCGCGGCGTCGCACCGGAGGCGCAGGTTGCCTGGCGGGTACCGGGGCGAGCGGCGTCGCCCCCCCGCGGGAACCGCCACGTCCGCGGAACAGGGCGGCGAGCAATCCCACGACGACAAGAAGGATTGCAGGGAACACCCGGAGGAAGGCGCGGTTCAGGCGGGTCAGCATAGTGTTCTCGTCTCCCATGCCGCCGTGATCACCGTCGGGGCTCCCGGTCATCGGGCATTCGTTCGGTCGGAGCGGATGCCCTGGAACACGCCCTGGGGCAGGGGCACAGCGACCCCTGGTTTTCCGAGACACCCGCTTTCGTTGTCGGGGACGGTTAGTCGTCGGTTTCGCTGGACGATCCGGCACGGGACCGCTCGTAGGCGGCGATGGCCTGCGAGCATCCCGGCGAAAGATTCTGGCGATTGCGCTTGAAGCAGGCCTTCACCTCCGGCCCGCCCGGCTTCATGCCGGCGCACAGGCGAAGGTAATCACCTCCGCAGTTCGCCCTCATGGCCTCCATCTCGGGACCCTCCTGCGCCACGGATGGCCGTGACGCGACCGGGGCGCCCGCAAGGGCGATTGCCGTCAGGGCGAGGATACGGATGTTCATCGAGCAGTCTTTTCGTGCAGGAGGGCCGGACGGATGACCCACGCGGGTGTTTGCCCACGGAGGGCCGACGGTGTCTCAGCGAGCCGGCTGGCTCTGCGAAGCGGCGGGCGGGTTTGCGAGTTGCTGACGGACCTCGGAAAGCTTCGCCTGGGCCGTGCTCAGGTCCTGGCGGGCCGCAGCCAGCCGCTCGTCGAGGGTCCCGGCCTCCCTGTTGCGGCTCGCCAGGGTCTCGGTCAGCGTGGCAAGCTCTCCTTGCGCGTCGGCCTGGCGCTTCCGTAGGCTGTCGAGGGCCGCCGTACCGGCATCGCGGTCGGCGGACAGCTTCTGCAACGCCTGCTCAGCCTGACCCCGCTCGGACACGACGCGGTCGCGCTGGGCCTGAGCCTCGGCGAGTTCCTTGCGGACGTTCGCGAGGGCGTCGCGGGCCTGCTGGGCGTCGCGGTTCGCCTGCTCGATCTCTGAGGTGAGCTTGTCCTTGTTGGCAGTCAGGGCGGTGATGGCCTGATCCGTGTCCGTGCGCTCCTTCGTGGCCTGATCGGTCGCGGTCCGGGCGTCGGCCAGTTGCTTTTGGGCGGCGGCGGCGGCCTCGCGGGCGTTCTGCTGGAGCTCCTCGGCCTTGGCGAGGTCGGCGGTCTTGGCGGTCGCCTCCTGGGTCATGGTCGCGAGATCGGCGCGGAGCTTGGCCTCCTGCACCCGGGCGTCCTCAAGGCGACGTCCGACCTCGGCGAGATCCTGGGTGCGGTCGACGGCGGCCTTCTCGGCGGTGGTGATGGCCTCGCGCAGCGGGGTCAACTTTCCCTCGGCCTGGGAGACCTGGGACTGAAGATCGGTGAGCTTCTTCGACTCGGCCTCGGCCGTCTTCTTCGCCTCGGCCGCCTTGGCCTCGGCGGCCTGCTGCTCCTGGGTCAGGGTCGCGGCGCGGGACTTCGCCTCCTCGGCGGCCTTGCTTGCCTGCTGGTCCTGCTGCTGGGCGGTGGCGATCTTGGCCTGGAGCGCGGTCAAGGTGCCGGCTGTCGAGATCTGCCGGTCCAGGTCGGTGCGGAGGGCCGCCTGCTGGGTCTGCAGGTCCTCGATACGATGGTCCCGGGCGCTGCGCTGACGCGCGCCGGCGATGGAGCCGACGATGAGCCAGACCAGCAGCACGGCCGCCACGACCGCGAGGCTGAAGGGCAAGGGGCGTCTGAGTTCGGAGCGGTAGTCGATGGCCATGGGGGTCTCGCAAGCTCGGGGAAAGGCGGTGGATCGAACCCCGGCGCGGCGTCGCCCGGCGTCGTGTGCGGCCCGCGCCCTGGGGCACCGGCCGCATCGTGGGGTCAGGCCGGCGAGCGGCCGTCTGTTGCGTAGCGGTCAATGGCCGAGGGCAGCTCACGCGACAGGCGGGACAGGAGCGCGCCGCGGCTCAGGCCGGTCTGCTGGGTGAGGTGGTCGAGGGTATCCGGGCCAATGGCGCGTTCGAGGTCGGCCTCGGGGATGGCGCGGTTTGCGCCCTGGTTGACCCAAGAGTTGGCCGTCTCGCCATGGCCGCCCTTGGTAAAGTGGTCGACGAGCTCGCTCAGTCCACTGGCGATCAGGCCACCGACGCCAGCCGTGCCGAGGCCGCCGAGCAGGCTGCCGAGATTGCCGATACCGCCCGTGGAGCCGGTGTTGGAAGCGGTGTTCGGGATCGGCGGGACGGTGCCGTGGTTCGGGCTTAACGAGGGGCTCGACGATGTGTCGTGGCCCTTCAGGAGTTCGGCGAGCTTGTCGCGGTTCTGGTAGCCGGCCACGGCCAGCAGGCCCAGCAGCGCGGTCATCGAGGGGTAGCCCTTGCTCATCGGTATTCCTTGTCGGTTGGGAGGGTCGGACGGGTGTCCACCCGCGGGGGCTCGGCCGCCGTTCCGGCAACCGTGATCCGACCTGGCACCAGGTCAGGTAGGTGTGGGGAAAGGGCTGTTAGAACTCGGTCGGCTTGATGCCGGCCTTCTCCATCCGCTGTTCGGTCTCGCCCGCCAGCGCCTGCAGGCCCTGCCGCTCGGGCATCTGGAGCACCGGGTCGAGGGCGCGCATCGAGGCATAAAGGCCGGCGGCGGCTGCACCGCCGAGCAGGGGCGCGACGACGAACAGCCATACTTGCTGGATCGCCGCCCACCCTGCGAACAGGGCCGGGCCGATGCTGCGTGCCGGGTTGACCGAGGTGTTGGTCACCGGGATCGACACGAGGTGGATCACCACGAGCACGATGCCGATGGCGACGCCCGCAAACCCCACCGGAGCCTTGAGGTCGGTCGAGCCCAGGATGGTCAGGACCAGCAAGGTCGTCAGGACGAACTCGGCGATGAAGGCCGCGGCCAAATTGTAGTGCTCAGGCGAGCGCAGGTCGTAGCCGTTCGAGGCAAATCCGGTGGCGATGGCGTCGAAGCCCGGCCGCCCCTGCGCGATCAGGTACAGGATGTAGGAAGCCGCGATGGCGCCGAGAACCTGAGCCGCGATATAGGCCGGCAGCCGGGCGGCATCGAACTTACGGCTCAAGGTCAGGCCGAGCGTAACGGCCGGATTCAGATGGCAGCCTGAGATCGGTCCGACCGCGTAGATCATCGCCAGCAGCACGAAGCCGAAGGATAGCGACACACCAACATATCCGATGTGATCTGCCGCGAGCACCGCGCTGCCGCAGCCGCAGAAGACCAGGACGAAGGTGCCGAAGAATTCGGCGAGATACGGGCGCATGGACGTTCAGCTTTCGGATCGAGGTCGAGGATGTCTGCGGGGTGTCGGCAACACGAGACACCCACGGATCCGCGAGTCGTCCGGGAGCTATGCCGTCCTGGCACCGGGCCCGCTGCCGTGGCGGGCCCGGGGGTTCGAATGGTTACGGGCAGGCGTGACGGTCGCCATCGTTGCCGAGGTACGTGCCACTCGACGCGTCGTAGGACCGGAAACGACGGGCGCAGTATGCCACTGCCTCCGGGCCCGGGCCGCCCTGCACGACCACCGGCGCGGGCCGCGCCTGCGAGTTGGCGATGGCGCCGCCGATGATGGCACCGGCCGCGAGGCCCGCCACGCCCGCACCCACCGCGGCGCCGACCCCGGGTCCCCGGCGATAGCCGTAACCGCGACCGTAGCCATAACCCCGCCCGTAGCCCCGTCCACCGCGCCAGCCGTAACGGTGACCGAAGCGTCGGTACTGGACGTAATCGGTTGGCAGGTCACCGCGCACCAGCGCTTCGATGGGCGCTGCGGAGGCCGATGCGGCATGGGCCGGCAGACCGGCCAGGGTGGCTGCGACGGTGGCGGCGAGGGCGAGGGTCAACTTCATCGTGGAGGGTTTTCCTGAATCGGTTTTGGTTCGGGGGACGGTCAGTAGCGCCGACGGTTCGGCGGGATGCCGGAGCGGCCGGAGAACCGGCGGCTGACGTAGGCGATGACCTTCGGGAGCAGGAAGGCGGTGAGGAGCTTGCGGATCATCGGACGATCTCCGAGGTCGATGAGTCAGTGCTTGGAGCGAGACAGCCAGCCCACGGCGAAGGCGACGGCGGCGAGGCCGAGCAGGGTGGAGGTGCGGTTGTCGTCGGCGTAGCGAACGGCTCGACGGCCATAGGTGGTGCCGCGCTTGCGGGCGTGGCGGGCGAGGTCACGGCCGTCCGAGATGAGGTTCCCCGCGCGGTCGCGCGCCTCGCCGACGAGATGACGGCCGTCGTCGATCAAATTGCCGGCGCGATCCCGGACCTCGCCGACGATGTCGCGCCCGTCGTCGATGAGATCCTCGGCACGGTCGCGGGCACGGCCGTAGGCATACTGCGCCCCGCCTGCGACTTGGTTCACGGCGCCGCGCACCTGGCGGGCCGGATCACCGGTGAGGCCGCCGACGGCGGTCTGCGCGCGACCCTTGAGGTGGCGGGACGCGCCCCTGAACTGGTCTTCGTTCATGGGATTCTCCTGCGTTCGAGTTCAATGGGGGCGACGGGACCCGAGCGGGCCGCCGCCGTCTCGGTTCAGCGCTTGCCGGTGACCTTGTCGACGACCGAGGCGACGCCGTCCTTGGCCTCGCCGACGGTGCGCTGAGCCTCGCCCTTGAGTTCCTGGGCCTTGCCTTCAACCACGAGCTTGTCGTTGCCCGTGACCTTGCCAGCGGCCTGCTTGACGTTGCCGGCGGCCTCGTTGGCGAGGCCCTTCAGCTTGTCCGTGGTGCTGCTCATGGGATGTCTCCTTTGGTTTGAGGGGGCGGATTGTCAGGGAGGAAGGACCGGTCATGGTGACCGGCCGGGGATCGGCTCAGACGCGACGGGCGTCGTAGCTGTCGGCGAGGGTGTGGAGCTTCGGGGCGCCTAGGCGGCCGCCGAAGAAGCCCGCCAGGGCGCCGAGGATCAGCGCGAGCGCGCCGTAGAACGCGCCCTGGGTGGCGGCCGATTTGGCGACGACGGCGGCGGCCTCGGCCTTCTGCTTGGCCGTCGCGACGGCTTCGGTGTACTGCTTTTCGTAGGTCTGGATCTGGGTCTTGGCCTGGTCGACCGGGATGCCCTGGGCCTTGGCCAGCGCATCGGCGGCGCGGTTCTCGGCCTGTGCCTTCTGCGACGCGTCACCCGTGAAGATGGCGCGGATCGCGGCGACGGCAGCCTCCTTGGCGGCCTGCGGATCCTGGCCGGCGGCCTGGTTGCGGACCGACTGCTCGATGCCGTCGAAGGGATTCGAGATCTTCGACAGCGACGGGGCGGCGGCCTGGGCCGCGGTCTGCACCGTGCCGCCCACGAGCGAGCCGGCGCCGCCGAGCGTGCTGGTGACACCCGAGAAGGCGCCGCCGATGAGGCCACCGGCCGCCGAGGTCAGCAGGTAGAGCACCACCAAGGTCGTCACCGCCCAGGAGACGAGGCCATGCAGGCCGGCCGCGCCGGTGACGGGCTTGCCCGACAGGCGCCCGGCGATGAAGCCGCCCGCGAGTGCGGCGACGATGCCGGAGCCAACGAACCAGATGCCGGCGCTCAGGGAGAGGGTCGAGGCTGCCGGGTTGTCGGCGGCGTTCGCCCCGACGCTGGACAGGCCGACGCCGACGCCGACCATGTTCAGGATGACCTGCGTCACCAGCGCGGTCACGGCCCCGGCGAAGATGGCGCCCCACGACACCTGGTTCAGCAGGATGGTGCGGGTGTCGGCCGAGGCCGCGACGGGAGAGGTCGCCAGAAGGGGAGAAGTAGACACGTACAGATGCTCCGGGTGGTCGGTCGTCCGAGGTAATCGGTCGTTCGAGAGGTTGGTCGGCGGGGTGGAAAGCCGCGGTCCGGCCGCGCAGTCCCGGCGCGGTCGGACCGATCAGTCGCGGACTAAGGTTCAGTCGCGGCCGTGGATGAGCAGGCCGATGCCGTAGCCGAGGAGGCCGGCCACCAGCAGCGCGGCGACCGGGTGCTCGGCGATCTGGCTGGTGGCCTCGCGGCCACCCGCACGCAGGGTGCGGCCGCCGTTCTCGTAGGCGTCCTCGGCCCGGTCGTAGGCCTCGCGGCCGGCGCTGCGCACGTAGCGTTCGCCCCGCTCGTAGGTGTCGCTGGCGGCACCCTGGGCGCGGCGCGCGCGATCCTCGACGTCGTCGGACCCGATCAGGTTGCCGACCGTATCGCGGACCCTGCCGCCGATGTCGCGGGCGGTGTCGGAAACAGTGTCAGCGGCGTCGCGCACGGCGTCCTTGGCTTGGCCGTAGAGGTTCTCGGCGGCGCCCTGTGCCTCGCGGGCGCGGCCCTCGACCGAATCCCGCCTCGACCCTGTGAGGTCGCCGACCGTGCCCTGAACCTTGCCGCCGAACTCCTTGGCGGCGCCCGTGATGCGATCCGTATCAACCATAAGGTGTGTCCTGTTCCAATTCGAAGAATGTTCGTCGGGTGCGACGCGTGATCGAGGCTACGGCTTAGGGGTCGCCTTCGGTTTCACGACGGACTTCGGTAATTTCTGCTGGGACTTGCCCTCAGCCTCGACTTTGGGGTCGCCGACCAACTTTCCGATGGCTTCCTTGATCGAGCCCTTGAGCTTGTCGGATGCCTCGGTCGTCTTCTGCGCGCTCACGGGGTGCTCCAAAGCCTGGGCGTTTGACACCCCTCATCAAGTGGCCCGTCGCTCCCGGCGAGCAATGATGCAGATGTACCAGTTGAGGGATTTTATTTGCTCGGCTGATCTAACGGAAATCCGTTGTCGCGCCCCCATACGATGGCTTCTGCGCGCTTGTGGACGTCGAGCTTCCGGTAGAGCGACGCCGAGTGGTTACGCACCGTGTTCCGGGACAGGTTCAGCCGCTTGGCGATGGCATCGTCCCCGAGCCCCTGGCAGATCAGGTCGAGGATCTGACGCTCGCGCACCGAGACGTTGGGGACGATGCCGTCCTTGTGGTCGGTCCCCGGCCGTCGCAGGTTGGCGAGCTTCTCGATCAGCCCCCGGCTGAACCAGGACGTATCGGCCATCACCGTCTCGATGGCCTCGAACAGCTCGCGCTCGGTGCGCTTGCGCTCGGTAATGTCTTGCAGGACCAACAGGGCGAATGTCTCGGAGCCGATCTCCACGCGCTCCGCAGAGACCAGGCAATCGAAATTGGTGCCGTCCTCGTGCTTGAGGCAGACCTCCAGGCCCAGGACGTAGCCCGTGCGCGCCACAGCCGACTCGAACTTGCTGCGGGCCGCATCGTGAACCCAGAGCCCGAGGTCCGCCGGCGAGCGCCCGGACACCTTGTCGGCGCCGTATCCGAACACCCGGGTGAACGCCTCGTTGACCCCGGTGATGGCGAAGCCGTCGGCACGGGCCAGCAGTGTCGGAACGGGGGTGAGCCGGAACGCCTTGGCGAAGCGCTCCTCGCTCTGACGCAGGGCCGTCTCGGCCTTCCGGCGCAGTTCCAAGTCCGCGAAGGTGAAGAGCATGCAGGGCTCATCGCCGAGTTCCATCGGCTGGCCGGCGACGATCACGTAGCGGCTGCCTCCGTCGGGTAGGTCGAGGCAGGCTTCCATCTGCGGGATGGTGCCGCCGCTGTTGAGGCGCGAGATCGCGAGATCCCGACTGCGGGCGCCAGACAGCACGTCGACCTCGTAGACGCTGCGGCCGATGACGGCGTCGCGGGTGTACCCGGTCATCTCCAGGAAGCCGAGATTGACCTTGACGTGGCGCAAGTCCGAAAGCCGGCAGATCACCGCCGGTGCAGGGTTGGCGTTGAAGGTGGCCTCGAAGCGCTCCTCGGCTTCGAACTGGTCCGAGACATCCTTTAGGATGAGCGCAAGGCAGCTCGGATTACCCTCGCGGTCTGTGGCGACCAGGCTGCGCAGGGAATGGACGAAGTCGACGTCCGGCCGGTCAGTGCGCTTCACGTCGACGATGACATCGTGGAAGCGCTCACCCGAGACGACGCGCTCCATCGGATACTGGTTTGGCGTGTGATTGTTGCGGTAGCGAAGGGCGAAACGCTCGCGGTATTGCTCGACCGTTTCGCCGAGTTCGCCGACGGTCTCCGCCCCGTGCATCGCGAGCGCGGCCTCATTGGCGTAGGCGATGGTCTGATCGGGCTCGACCAGAATCACGCCCTCGCTCAGGCCGGCGATAATCTGCCGAAGCTCATGCCTGTCGACGCTAACTGTCACCTCCGACCATCCTCCCGTTGCCCGGATCAAGCCAAGCCGTAACAGGCCGCGGCACAAGAGGGTTCCAGTCGATTCTGGCGCTGGATTGGTATATCTGGATCATTGACGTGAACGTGATCGATCAGTCAAAACCACAAGTGAGTTTTCCGGCGTAGAGGGGCGGATACAGCCAGTCGTTGCCTGCAGGAAGGTCGAGTCCCCTCGCATGTACTTAAGCACGATCTCTGAAAAACCTTCGCCGAGCGAGGGATCGCTCCGTCACGTCCAGGATGCAATCGGACGGCGACTGGATCAGCTCATCCCTAAAACAGAGGCGATCGATAACGACACGCGGCTCGGCCAGGTTTTGCTTCGCCTCCGTGCCGCCTTGCTCGACGCTGAGGCGGAGCGACAGGTCACAAAAACGTTCGGCGACGAGCTCATCGCCCTCGTGCCGCGCCTGCGCCGCTTCGCCCACGTGCGGACAGACGGCGCCGCCCAAGCGGACGACTTGGTTCAGGCGACCCTGCTCAAGGCCTGGGAGCACCGGTTTCGGTTCGAGGACGGTACGAATCTCATCGCGTGGTTGTTCACGATCCTGCGCAACACGCATCTGAACCAACGCCAGCGCATGCGCCGCGAGGTCGAGGATGTCGACGGGGCCATCGCAGGTACGTTGGCATCGGCACCCGACCAGGAGCATCGGATCGCCATCTCCGAGTTGCAGTGCGCGCTGGAGACCCTTCCCGAAGACCAGCGCGAGACCTTGCTGCTGGTGACAGTGGACGGGCTCCGGCACGAGGAGGCGGCCGCCATCCTCGGTTGTCAGGTGGGAACAGTGAAGAGCCGGGTCAGCCGGGCACGAGAGCGCCTTGCCATCGCCCTGGGCCCGTCATGACTGAGCAAGTGCCTGCGTTCGACGTCGAGGGAGCCGCCCCGTCATTCGATCCCGCGCCCACCGCCGCTCAGGTCCAGGCTGCCCTCGACAGCTACCTGCGGGTTCGCGCCCCCGATCAACGGTTGGCGTTCTGGAAAGCTGTCGCGCTCGGCTACGGCGGAAATTTCCAGATCCTGGCCGGATGCCCGATGCCGCCTACCGCCGCGACGTCGCCATAGATCGCGCGCGGGTGAGGACTGACGCGACACACGCTGAATTTTACCGGAATATAGCCTGTCGAAATGATACATCTGCATCATTGAGCGGTCTCGCGGCGATCATATCTCACGGTCATCGCCAAACGCATCGAAGCAAACGGCACGCGAATCCCGAAGTTATGCCGGGCCCAAAGAGTCCCCCCGATCAGGTCCGGCATGGCCGCAGGGCCGGACGTCGTGCCGCTCCGGGCGCACGTCCGGCCCGTAGGCCACCCATCGCGAACAATCATGGAGGATCCCACGATGGCCAATCCCGGCATGCCCGATCCGATCCCCGGCGGTGACATCCCCACCGAGATGCCGCCGCGGCCGTTCCCGGGCGAACGTTCGCTCGGGCCGGACGAGCCGTCCGCGCCCTACGAGGACGCGCCTATCGACGAACCGGTGCAGCCTGGTATCGGCCCCGATCGCCTGCCTGGGGCACCCACGGACCCGGGGATACGGGCCTGAGCATGGTCCCGCATGCCTTCGAGGCGCAGGCCATCCAGGAAGCCATAGAGTCCGGGATGGCGCGTTTCGAGCTCATGGCGATCCTGGGCGGCCTGCGCATTACGGATCTCATCCCCCCGCGGCAGACGAGCCGCCGGCAGACTATGCGGCCGGGGCCACGGGCGAACTCATGGTCCGCTACCTCGGCCGACTTGTCCTTCAGTAAGCCGCGCGCGAACTGCGCCGACGGCACCTTGCCGGGCGATCGTTCCAACACGCGATTCCTGCGTCGCCTCCGCATTGCCCATTCCCCGACCACCCGCAGGCTGCCGGACGCAGTGTCGAAACTCAGTCGGCCGGAGTTCTCAGACTAAACGAAGCGATCAATCCGGGGGGGTGAACGTTCAGCAACCCGGGTTCTGTGTAGGGAAAGCGCGGATTTGGTTCCGGGCAGTGCTCGGGCTCACAGGCTTTAACCTTGGATCACCCCGTTTCGCCCGATGATACGTGGCGTCCACTGACATAGGCGGTACGGTGCGCGAACAGCGCACGTTTCCGGCAGCCACGGCATACCTGCAGGGTCGAACTCAGCTTAACTTGAATGTACCCGACCATATTATTCAGGACATTTCCGACCCTACCGCATGCTCTCCGGCAAATGCTGCATCGGATTCGTGCGGCTCGGCGCACCTTGGCCCTGAACTGCGCCCTGCGATTGCATCACATCGGTCGAGGACTGGATCGCGCTCGGGGGAGAGACCTGATCGTTACGACCGCCTCGCCCGGATTGGTTCCGGTCCGGCGCTGCCGGCATCGTCCCCGGAGTCGGTTGATCGATCCGGCTCGCGGCTGATTGGGACAGCGCGTGTGGGGGAGCAGCGAGGCCAGCGGCCAAAACGCCCACGGCCAAGCTGAGACTCAGCGGGTAAGACCGAACGATGGCTGCGAAGGATCTGGCGGTCATCGCTCGATCATATCCTCTCGAAAGAACGTGGGTGCATGTGCGTTGAGCCGGCAATGCACCCGCGCCATCGTCGTTCCCTGTGATTCGGTCCGTCGACGCGAACAAAATCAGCACGTTCAGTGCAGGCCGAGCTGCGACTTGCTCGTGAGCCGACCGTTGCGGAAGGACAGGTTCAGGTTGGCGCCGGTGCTGCCGGTTCCGCGCCAGGAATACGTCGCCCGCTGAACCGTGCCGATCTCCATGTGGGTCATCCGACGACCCGGGCAGCCGAGGATCTTCACCGCCTGATTGTAGCGCGTCCCCTGCTTCAGCGAAGCGTAGGCGTCGCGGGTGACCCGGCACTCGGCCGTGCGCGCGGTCGCGGGCAGGCCGCCGACGATCAGGAGAAGGGCAGCGAGGGCAAGACGAGGCTTCGACATGGAGGCGTTGTCCCGAGACGACGGAATTGGGATGCGGCGCGATACGGGATCACGTAGCGCCGACCTCAGCCGGGCTTGCCCGAGGCCGGTGCGTCCCCGGTCCCGAGCTTCCGATCGGGCTCGACCTCCCCTGCCGACCGGGCGACGACCTTCAGGTTCTGCCGCATCTCCTGCAGGTGATCGACGACCACTTGGTCGCCATCCGAAAGCCCCTCCAGGATCGCGGTGTTCTCGCCGTAGGTGTCCCCGGTCGTCACGGGCTTCTGCTGAACCGTGCCGTTCGCGTCGACCGCGTAGACGATCTGTTGGGCCAGTTGCGAGTCGAGGGCGACGGTCGGCACCAGCAGCCTGTCCTTCGTGCCCGTCCGGATGCTGGCGCGGACGAACTGGCCCGGCAGGAAGCGCTCGTCGTCGTTCGGCATCAGGGCCCGGACGAGGCGGCGGGCCGTCCGGGGATCGAACCGGTTGTCGAGCTGGTAGATCTTGGCCTCGCGCACCGGCTTTCCGTCTTCGCCGAGCACCGACACGGTGACGCCCCCGTCCCGCATCGCCGCCCGGACCGCTTCGGAATCCTCGGAGGACAGGGCCATCTGGATGTCGATGGGATCGAGCTGGACCACGGAAACCAATTGGGTCTGGTTCTCGATGACGAGATCGCCGGGATTGATGGTCGACAAGCTGGCGCGCCCGTCGAAGGGGGCGTTCACGACCGCGTAATCCAGGTTGAGGTTCTGCCGGGCGATGGCGGCCTCCGCACCTTGCACCTGGGCCACGGCAGAGGTCCGGTTCGCCTGGAGCTGCTGGAACCGCTGCTCGGTGGCGTAGCCCTTGTCGGCGAGCGTCTCGGTCCGGTCCACCTCCGCCTGGGCGAAGGTGAGCTGGGCCTGGGCCTGGGCCTGCTGCGACTTGGCAGTCTGCAGCGCCACCTCGAAGGGCCGCGGATCGATGTGAAAGAGCACCTGCCCTTTCTTGACGTGGCCACCCGGTTCGAACGGGCGCTCCGTCACGTTGCCGGTCACCCGCGCCTGCAAGGTGGCATCCTGTTGGGAGATGATCGTGCCGGTATAAGTGACGGCGATCGGGACCTTCACTTTGCGGACGGTGATGGTCCGGACATCCAGCGGCGGCTCGGCCGGCTCCGTCGTCGCCTTGTCACCGGTGAAAGGCAGCGCGGCGGCGATCCGCTCCGGCGTGGGTCGCCCGGCCGCGTACCAGCCCCCTGCGCCCGCCAGGACGATCAGCCCCGCTCCGATACCAACCTTGACTGCTCTCCGCACCACTGACGCTCCCAAGACCGGCGGCTCCGCCCCCCGCGAGCGCGAGCGCCCCGGCGGCAGAGGAACACGCTCATCGGCCAGACGTTGCAACGCGGCCTCCACGTCGGCGGCGCACGACCGGAAGTCACGATCCCGCATGTTCGCCCGCTTCGTCGATCGGCCGGTACTGGCCGGCGTCATCTCCGTGTTGATTACGCTGATCGGCGCGGTCGCCGGCCTGACCTTGCCGATCGCCCAGTTTCCCGAGATCGCCCCACCGATCATCAACATTCAGGCGACCTATCCGGGGGCCAGCGCGCAGCAGGCCTACGAGGCCATCGCGATCCCGCTGGAGCAGGAGATCAACGGCGCCCAGAACCTGCTCTACATCAACTCGACCAGCAACACCGACGGCAGCGTCAGCATGGACGCAACCTTCGAGGTCGGCTCGGACCTCGACGCCGCGGCAGCCGAGGTCCTCACCCGCGCCAACCGGGCGGAGGCCAAGCTCCCGCCCTCGGTCAACGCGCAGGGTCTCGAAATCACGAAGAGCTCGCGCCAGCGGCTCGGCAACATCGTCCTCTACGCAGAGGACGGCGCGCCCTACGACGAGCTGTTTCTGGCCAACTGGGCCGAGACGCAGGTGATCAAGCCGCTGCGCCGGGTGCAGGGCATGGGCCGCATCGTCAACTTCTCCAACAAGCGCTACGCCATGCGGATCTGGCTCGATCCGTTGAAGATGGAGGCCCTCGGTATCAGCCCGGGCGCGGTCACCACCGCCATCACACAGCAGAACGCCCAGATCACCACGGGCACCCTCGGCAAGCCGCCGGTCGATCAGGCGACCGCCTTCGAGCTGCAACTCGTGACCCAGGGGCGCCTGCGCCAGCCCGAGGAATTCGGCAACATCCTCCTGCGCGCGAACCCGGACGGCTCCGTGGTCCGCATCCGCGACGTGGCGCGGGTCGAGCTCGGCTCCGAGCAGTACGGCGTCCGATCGAGCTTCGACGGAGCCCCCTCGGCCACCCTCGGGCTCTATCAGAACCCGGATGCCAACGCGGTTCAGGTGATGGACGGCGCCCGCGCCACGATGGTGGACCTCGCCAAGCGCTTCCCGCCGGGCTTGAAATACAAGATCGCCCTCGACCGCACGGAATTTGTCAAGGAAGCGATCTTCGAGGTCGTGCGCACTCTGTTCGAGGCGCTCGTCCTGGTGGTGATCGTCACCTACCTGTTCCTCCAGAACTGGCGGGCGACCCTGATCCCGGCCATCGCAGTGCCGGTGGCGCTGATCGGGACCTTTGGGCCGATGGCCCTGCTCGGCTTCTCGTTCAACACCCTGAGCCTGCTCGGCATGGTGCTGGCCGTGGGTCTCGTGGTCGACGACGCGATCATCGTAGTCGAGAACACCGAGCGCCTGATGGACGAGGGCATGGCGCCCCCTGAGGCCTCTCGCGAGGCCGTGACCGAGGTCGCCGGCCCCGTCATCGCCACGACCCTTGTCCTGGCCGCCCTGTTCGTCCCGGTGGCCTTCATCCCGGGCCTCACCGGCAAGCTGTACAACCAGTTCGCCCTGACCATCGCCATCTCGGTGATGATCTCGGCGGTGGTCTCGCTGACTCTAACCCCAGCCTTGTGTGGGCTGATCCTTAAGCACCGCGAGACGGACGCCAAGGACGAGAGCCGCTGGCGGGCGCCCCTACGCCGGTTCAACGCCGGGCTGGAGGGCGCGAGCCGCCGCCTCGTGGCCGCGATCGGCTGGCTGACCGGCCACATCGCCCTCGTCGCCATCGTGTTCGTGCTTTTCGCTGCCGTGACCGTGTGGATGACGATGCAGCGGCCTTCCGGCTTCGTGCCGGACGAGGACCAGGGCTACTTCTTTGCCGACGTGGTCCTGCCGAAGGGCGCTTCCGTGGCGCGCACCGACCGGATGGTCGACCGTGTCGGCGAGGCCCTGCGCGAGATCCCGAGCGTGGAGCACACGATCGGGGTGACCGGCCGCAGCATCCTCGCGGACGCGATCGCGCCGTTCTACGGTTTCCAGATTCCGACGCTGAAGCCCTGGGGCGAGCGCGACCAGAGCGTCACCGATGTCATCGCGACGGTCCAGAAGCACTTCAAGCACGACCCCGATGGCCAGATCCGGGTGGTGAACCCCTCCCCGCTCCCCGGGCTCGGCTCGCGCAGCGGCCTCACCCTGGAACTACAGGACCGCAGCGGTACCGGCGGGCTCAAGCTCGCCGAGGCCGCCCAGCGCTTCATCGCCGAGATGGAGAAGCTGCCCTCGGTCGGCCGCGCAATCCCGACGACCAGCTACGGCGTCCCGCAGATGCGGCTTGAGATCGACCGGGCCAAGGCCGAGCAACTCGGCGTGCCGCTCCAGAACCTGTTCGACGCGCTGGGGACCTATGTCGGATCGAGCTTCGTCAACCTCTTCAACCGCTTCGGCTACGTCTACCAAGTCTACGTGCAGAGCGAGGCCTCGGGCCGCCGTACGATCGAGGATGTCGAGGCGCTCACCGTGCTCAACAACCGCGGTGAGCCTGTCCGCGTCGGCTCGCTGATCCAGACGCACTTTGTCACCGGCCCGACCGCGGTCCTGTCCTATAACACCTACCCCACCATCGAGATCGCAGTGGACACCGCGGCCAACGCCAGTTCGGGCACCGCCATTGCGGCGATCGAGGCCCTGGCTGACTCCAAGCTGCCGTCCACTTACGCGGTGGAATGGACCGACGTCGCCTACCAGGAGAAGATCGCCGGGGGCTACGCGCCGCTGATCTTCGGCCTCGGCACGCTGATGATCTTCCTGCTGCTGGCCGGGCAATACGAGTCCCTGCGCCTACCCTTCGTGATTCTGCTCGGCACGCCGATCGCGATCTTCGGCGCGGTGGGCTTCCTGGCCATCCGGGGGCTCGCCCTCGACATCTTCGGGCAGGTTGGCCTCCTGCTCCTGGTCGGGCTGGCGGCCAAGAACTCGATCCTGCTGGTCGCGTTCGCCGAGGATCTGCGCAAGCAGGGCGAGGACGTGCTCAAGGCCGCCCAGGACGCGGCGCGTCTGCGCATGCGCCCGATCCTGATGACCTCGTTCGCGTTCATCATGGGCTCGGTACCGCTCGCCATCGCCAGCGGCGCCGGCGCCAACGCCCGGGTCTCGATGGGCACCGTTGTGATCGGCGGCCTGCTTGTGGCGACCTTCATCACCCTGTTCGTGACGCCGACTTTTTACGTCGCCTTCGAGCGGCTCCTGGGTAAGCCCGCCGCGTCCCAGGAGCACGAAAGTGCGGCACCGCAACCCGCCGAGTGACATGGTGGTTCGGACAACCGAGACGGCGGTCGAAGGCTTGATCCCGCTGAAGGCCATTTGGCTCGCGTCAGCCTGAGCGCCCGTTCGGACAGCATCTTTGCAACCGAACCACACTGTGCCCCTGGAGATCCAGGAATTTCCAGGCCATAGGCGAGCATCGCTGGCTGCCCTGCCGCTTCGATCTTTTGGTGTGACGGATCAAATCCGGTCGCGGATTGTCAGTTGGGCGAAATTCTTGCGGACGAGGACAGGCCTGTGAGCGTTGGATTGATCGCCCTGCTGGACGATGTCGCGTTCATGGTCAGGGCGGCGGCGGCATCCCTCGACGATGTGGCGGGTCAAGCCGCCAAGGCCGGAACGAAGGCGGCCGGCGTCGTCATCGACGATGCGGCGGTTACGCCGCGCTACGTCGTCGGTTTTGCGGCGGAGCGCGAACTGCCGATCGTCGGCAAGATCGCCGTGGGATCGCTCCGGAACAAGCTCCTGTTCCTGTTGCCGGGCGCGCTCGCGCTCAGCGCCTTCGCGCCCTGGGCGATCACACCGCTCCTGATGCTGGGCGGCGCGTACCTCTGCTACGAGGGCACCGAAAAGGTCTACGAGGCCCTCTTTCCGCATCACGGGCATGATGCGGAAGGCGGGGGCGACACCGGGAGCGACCAAGCCCGGGAAGAAAGCCGGGTGGCGAGCGCCATCAAGACCGACTTCATCTTGTCGGCCGAGATCATGGCGATCACCCTGGCAGCCCTGCCAGAGGGCAGCTTCTGGATGCGGGCGGCCGTGCTGGCCATCGTCGCCCTGGGAATCACCGTTGGGGTCTACGGCGTGGTCGCGCTCATCGTGAAGGCCGACGACGCGGGCCTTGCGCTCGCCCGCAGCACGGCGGGACCACCGTTCGGAGGCCTCGTCCGCGGTCTCGGGCGCGGCGTGGTCCACGGCATGCCGATCCTGCTCAAGATCCTCGCCTTCGTCGGCACGGCGGCGATGATCTGGGTCGGCGGCGGGATCCTGATGCACGGGATGGAGGCATACGGCCTGTCAGCGCCGGCGCATGCCGCGCACGAGGCCGCGGTGGGTGCGGCCTTATCCGTTCCGTTTGCCGCGGGCATCGTCGAATGGTTGGTCACCGCACTGGCGTCGGGCCTGATCGGCTTGGCGGTCGGCGGATTGTTGATTCCGTTGACGAGCTTCGTCCTGGCACCGGCGTGGCGGACCCTGCGGGGCCTGTGGAGGCGGAGCGTTTGAAGCGAAGCTGCAGTCAGTCGTAGAAGACTTCTTGACGCAATTGGCCGTCCATCTGCCTTGGAAGCATTGAGGTATCGCACGCTTTGAGGGTCTGCCGCGACGTTTGCTTTAAGCCTTACTTGTGAATGGTACCGATAGCAGTAATGGTTGCTCGGCGATCGATAGAAATCGGTATCGAGATGATGCCTGCCGCGGTTGCCGGCCCAGCAGTCAGGTACCACCGGGCGTATCTTGGTCGGTACTGCGCTCAGGCCGGGATACGCATGCCATTCCAGGCGAAGACGCCGCCGGTGTCTTTCGCCCCGAGGCTGTCGAGCACGCGCAGGAGATGGGCTGCGCTCACGTCGGGCTGAACGACACCCTGGGCGGTGGGATCTGACCGGAAAGGCCGCGACAGGTTCGAGGCGACCGTCCCCGGATGCAGGCCGACGACGAGCGCCTCCGGTCGGTTGCGCGCCACTTCGATCGCAAGGGTCCGCAGGATCTGGTTCAACGCCGCCTTCGACGCGCGGTAGGAGTACCAGCCGCCCAAACGGTTGTCCTCGATGGAGCCGACCCGCGCCGACAACGCCGCAAACACGCAGCGTCCCCGGCGCGCCAGCAAAGGCACGAAATGCTTGGCCACGAGGGCCGGGCCAATCGTGTTGACCGAAAAGACGGCGGCCATCGCGGCGGGATCAAGGGCCTTGAACGACTTTTCGGGTGAAACGCCGTCCTGATGAAGGATGCCGGTTGCGACGATGACCAAGCCGACAGGTCCGGTCGCGCCCACACTCTCCGCAGCCGCAGCGATCGTGGCCTCGTCGCCGAGGTCGATCGGAACGGTGCGGACGCCGTGCGGCGCTGACGGCTCCGAACGGGAAAGCGCGAAGACCGGGGCGTAAGCCTCGCTGGCCGCGAGGGCGCACACCAGAGCCCTGCCTATCCCGCCGGAGGCGCCGATGACGACGGCGCTGGTGGATGCGGAAGCCGTCAATGCGAGGCCCCGCCGACGTTCGCGGAGGGTGGGTTTAGCTTGCGGAAGATCAAGCTGAGGTTGTTGGCGGGCATCGCAACGCGCTCGGCGAGGTGGAGCCCGTACGCGCCGGCGGCAGCCGAGACGGCCTCGATGTCGCGCACCTCCCAGGATGGGTTCCGCATGCGCAAGCTCTCGTCGAACGCGGCGTTGCTCGGCGCGGTGTGGGCACCGTCCTCCCGAAACGGACCGTAGAGGTAGAGAATCCCACCCACGGGAAGCGTCGCGCCCGCGCCGGCCATCAGCCCGGTGGCCGCGTCCCAGGGGGCGATATGGATCATGTTGATCGCGACGATTCCGTCCGCCTTGGCCACCGGCCACGGCTGCCCGGCCGCGTCGATCGCCAACGGGGACCGGAGGTTCGACAGGCCGGAGGCTCGCGCATGGGCGAGGATGCTGCGGCGCGCCGCCTCGTCCGGATCGCTGGGCTGCCAGTCGAGGTTTGGCATCGCCCGGGCGAAGTGAACGGCGTGCTCGCCCGATCCGCTGGCGATCTCCAGAACGACGCCGCCGGGCGGAACGACGCGCTTCAGGACTTCGACGATCGCTGCGGCATTGCGGGCAACGGCCGGCGAGTACAGGGCATCCGACATGGGGGGCTTCAAGCGACGATCCCTTGAGGCCGAATGGCCTGCCATCGCAGCATGGCTGTTTTCAGCGGCTCGCGCACCTGCATGATCGGCAGAGGTGTGCTGTTGCCTGGCCACTTCGGTAGCCCCTCAGCGCCTCCGCCAGGATGAGCGCGTCCTCCCCGTCGACGCCGATGCTACGCCCCATCATGCCGATATTCGTAAGCTCGAGGGAAATCAGCGCGGCGCTCAGGCCGCAAGCCGATACCGATCAACCATGCATCCACCGGCCGGACGTACATCACGCGTGCAGATGTGCGCCGCGTGGTCGAGCCGACTTGTCCCACCGCTGGCCTCCGACCGCGCCAGGAGGCAAGTACGAGCTGGTTCAACCAGATCGAACTGGACGGGCTGGCCGGCCCTGCGCTAGACGACGAAGGTTCGCGAGCGAACGCGACCGCCGCTAACGCGCTTGCGGCCTGCGTTCCGGAGTCGTCGGTCCCACCAAACGGGGCGGTGTCCTGAATGCCCCGTCCGGTACGTCACAACCGGACCATGCCGGAAGTGAGACGAAGGCCGCGAGGTCCAAGGCCCTGTGGTCGTTGCTCTGGAACGCTACGCGACCTTGTTGCGACGCGACGTCGATTTCTCAGGCGTGGGCGACACGGCCTTGGCGTGGTCGGCGACCACACGGAGTGCCGCCACCATCGCATCGGCCTGTTCGTCGAGGACCGTTACCGTCCGGCCGTCGCGGGCGCTGCTCCACCCGATGAGCAGGCACGCAAGCCCGGTCGCGACACTCGCGACCAGAGGTGCCGTGAGGAGCGCCGCCAGGGGACTCAGCGGCGCGAGGACGATGGCCGTCACGAGACCGCTACCGATTGCGGCCGCTACCAAGAGGATCATCGGAGGCTCGCCCGACATGCGCGGTAGACCACCTCCACCGACCACCCATTAACCACTATGGCGAAACCGTTAACGAGTGGTTAACGACAAGGTCTGCAGCGACCATCTGCTCTAGATCCCTTCCTATGGCCAAGGTTCGATCAACATCGATCTTCAGCGATTGATAGAGATAGGGGTCGGGTGTCCGGTCACTCCATCAGGTCGGTCAGGGCGCCGATCTCATCGGAGCTTTTCCAGACCGTCTCGCATCCGATCACCTTGTCGGTGGCGTCGAATATCAGTGTGAACTTGTCCGGCACGCGCTCGGTACCGTCGAGCCGGACCCGCACGCCCCACTTCGAGATGTCGTGGATCACGCACGGGATCGCTGCCTCATCGGGTACGGTGATGCGCCCCATCATGTTGATGGAGACGCGACGAGCGGATCTCTGATTGTCCATGGGATCACTCAAGGCGGGCTTACGTTCAGTATAGGCTCGTGATCCTTCGCTGGCGATTTGCACATTACATCAAATTGGACTTATTCGCTTGGGCTGCGGACGATCGACGCGGTGACAGCCTCACCAATTGAGCATAGCATCGAAACGACGTCAGCCTGTGCGCCTCATGGAGGCAGATGTTCGTCCCTCCCGATCAGCGACCTGTCCCGCCCCGGTGGGAGCCGCCGCGCAAACCCTCACGGGATGCCAAGCGGGCCGAGAACGCTGCCGTCACGCTGATCATCCTGATCTCGATCCTCGGTTTGTTCGCGCCGATTGCGGGCGGGACGCTGATCGCCGTGGTAGCCGCCTTGATCAGGCACCTCTCTCCTCACTAAGTTTGAAGAAAACCGGTGTTCCGGCTGAAGCTCGCGACCGATCTGGCCCCTGCCATTTTGGATCGCCCACAGCATGATCGGGTTTCAAGCCGCGGACATCCGTAGCGACCGGTAGGTTGCCCCGCTCGCCACCCTCGGCCGCCTACGCCATGACCCGCACAGGTGCGGCCGGGCACGCGGTCCGTGGCCCTCTGCGTCTGCAACGCGGAGTTGCAGGCGGCATGGCAGGTCTTGGGACCGCCGACGATGGAGCGCACCATCGACCGCCCGTCATTCAAACTTCCGTCGCCGCCTCGCTGGCTGGAGAAGAGCGACCCTGCACGCTGCTTCGGTCAATGCTCGCTACCGCTTGGCGTCGAAAGCGCGTGGCCCTATCGGCTCGCATGAGACGAACAGGCTCGCGAGCCAGAACAGCGTCATAGCCGCAATCGCTGCCCCAGTTCCGACCAACGGGCTGACGATCAGCGCGGCCAGCACGCCGTGTTTCCACATCAGGGCGAGTGCGATGAGCCAGCCGAGGCTCGCTGCGATCGTCACGCGGAAGATGCAGCATTCGGATGCCTGCATGAGGATCTCCTTCCATGTTGCAACCAGTACGTGCAATCATGGATCCCTCACTCAATGTGTTGGATTACTGAGGCGCGGACATCTCGCAAACGCCGTGTTGATCCTGCCACATCGACCCAGGCCGTCCGGGCATCATCGTGCCCCATAGCGCCGTGCGAGGCTTGATATCCCTCCAGTCGCCGCACCCTCAGCCCAGGACGTCGTCCCCGCCATTGCAGCTTCGGCCGTCGCTCGACGAGCGGGAACGAGCTAATCGCGACGGTGAAAACCGATCACGACCGCCGTGTCCTTCGGTGACAGCACCGTCGAACCGGAATCCTTCATTCCCGCACGTTGTTCGGCCGCCGAGCTCGAACATCTCGGTGCGGCCGGTATCGGGTTGATTCTCCGGCGCTTCACGAGCGGCCTCTGGCGCGCTTGAACATGTTGGATCGCTCGACAGATCGCCTCAGTCATCGCGGCGCTGTCGTGAGGAACCTGGCCCATCGGGCGGCCCGCTCACGGGTGGCTGAAATGCGCTACTGAATTGTGGAAACAAATATCTGGCGGTCGCGTGTCCCGTTAAACGCACCTTTACCCTGCCGGAGCCCCCATGAAACGCAGTGCGGCCCGGGCTCGTACTAAGTGAATGATCGACGTGCCCATCGTACCGGCCGAGCCGATGTCCCAGAGCGAGGACGCGCTCACCCACATGTCGCAGGCCGCATTCGTGGCAGCGTGGGAAATTTTTGTGGGAGAGCCACCGGCCATGATGCTTGAAAGCCGATCCGCGATGATCCGGCTTCTGGTCGAAAGCACGCCGGCAGCGCAACTGGAACAGCTCAGCGAGCCTTCACAGACCCATCAGACCCATCAGACCGATTAGACGCCAGTGCGCGCGATTCCCTGACACGCATATCAAGCCCGGGAGCCAGATTCTGGCGCGTAGGCCGTGACGCTAAGCGATACCGGGTCACTCGAAGCCAGGGAACAGACAAGGCCCGCCCGGGTGTTCCCGTAGCGGGCCTGATGCGAGCGCGTCGGCGATGCCGTTCCATTGGCGCTCAGCCCCCCAGCCGATCGCCAGGATCAACCTGCGGTGACATAGTTAACGGTCCGTTGACTATGGCCGACCGACAGATAGGCGCAGGCCGCTGGCGGTTCGGACGACGATCCGGAGCGTTCCACCGTGACCCAACAGCATAATTGCGAGCTACGGCCCGGCATGAGGGCACTGACGTTAGCCGCCCTCTGGAACGTCAACCAACCCAGCGATGGGCCCGCCCAGAATTGATGCGGCGCCGTCGGCTTCACCTCGGCTTGATCCCACTCGCAAGGTTGGATCAATGATCGCCCAGGTCAGCGTCGTGCTCGTCGTCGGCGCCATGACGGGAACGATCTCTGAAACAGGGTAAGCCCGCAGGCCGATCGCCTACGGGCCAGGAATCATCTCAGCAGTTGTCGTCACCCGGCTTCACCGGCTGGCCCTCGGGGGCCTTCTTCTCGCCCTTGTCCGCCATCGTGCCAACTCCGGCGTTGTTCATGGCGCCGACCGTACCAGGGGATTCACCCTTGGCACCTGGCGTCACCTTGGCGGTCGAGCCACCTTCGACGTTCGAGCTGGTATCCTTGGTCGTGGGGCCATTGGTGCTGGTGGTGGTGCCCACCTTGCACGGGGCCGCGAAGGACGTCGTCGCAGTCAGCGCAATGATGGCGACGGCGCCCGTCAGCGTAGCGATGCGTGGCATGGTTCCTCCTGATTTGGTTAAGGAGGAAGAGGCAAGATCGAGCAATAGTTCCGTCGGAGCTTCAGTCTTCGCGGCCGCCTTCGACAGCGCCGTCCGTGGGCTCCAGGAGCCAATCGGGGAGGATCGGGACCAGCTCTCCAGCCACCTCGCCGGCGGTCGTCAATGCCTTTTCCGCCTTAGCTTCCGGACTTTCGGCCCGAACCTCGGCGAACAGTTTACGCGCCAGGCGGTCCAGCTCTTCGTCCGACAAAGTTTGGCTTGGCTCGACCGACATGGGCTTCCTCGTGAAAAGGGTTCCGCCGGCTCTGCCCCGCCGCCCGATCTGAATGCGGGTGGGCGGGACAGTCGCCTATTTCGCCAAACGGACGGGTATCAGCCTGCGATCCGATGAAGAGCGCAGAGTTTGTTGCCGTCCGGGTCGCGGAGATACGCCAAGTACAACCGGCCGGAGCCGCCTTGGCGTTCACCCGGCGGATCTTCCACCGAAGTGCCGCCGTTCGCGACACCTGCAGCGTGCCAGGCTTTTGTCTCCTCCGGGCTGTCCATTGTGAACCCGATGGTGCCGCCATTCGCGCCACTCGCCGGATTTCCGTCGATCGGCTTGCTGATCATCAAGCGTGCGCCTTTGTGCGTGTAGATCAGCCGTCCCCGCGCATCCTCTACGCCGGAGCCCGCTCCGCTCGCGGCGAAGAGTGCATCGTAGAACGCTTTTGATCGCGCCAAATCGTTGCTGCCGACCATGATGTGGCTGAACAAGATTTATCTCCCGACTATGAATGTATGTCGTATCTTGTTGAGAAATTTACTTGCCGCCGCCGCTCTTGTACGCATCGATCGCGCTGCGGCAATTCGGCGACATCTGGCTCATGTTTTTCTTGAAGCAGGCGTCCATCTGCGGGCTATTCGGATCGATGCCGGCGCAGAACGTGATGGCGTCACCCGCACAATAGGTCTGTAGATCCGCATTGCCGCGCTTCGGAGCCTGCGCCGAGGCGGGGACGGCAATGGCGACGAGGCCGAAGGCGATGATGAGCGTGCGCATTTTTGATCCCTAACCGAAGCGGTTCGTAGCGCCCTAACGAACTCAGCGCAGGTTTTATCCCTCCCCGAAGCGGATCTCGCCGCCGCCGCCCTTCCGGGGACGGCATCCAATGGCAATTGCCCCCCCAGTCGATCAGGGTTCGCGCGCGCATCGCGCCCTCGGACAGGCGGCTGCGCCGCGCCCGACGGCCGCCGCCCTAGCCAGCCGACCTTCGCGCCGCGGACCGGTGCTGCGATCTCCTACCGGTAGCCGCCTCCAGGCAACCGGCCATGGAAGGGCGTATTGCGGCAATGTCCCCACGGGCCGCGCCAGTAGCCCGGAGGGCACCCGTTCCCCGCGCGGACCTGATACCAACCGCCCGGGAGAGGACCGGAGTACGGGGTGTTCCGGCAATGCCCCCACGGACCACGCCACGCACCTGGTCCGCAACCACCCGCGACACGGGTAACCGGAGCAGGGCCGCCGAGGTCGGCCGCGATCGGCATCGCATGGGCCGCCGCCAGCGGTAGGGCCGTGAGAGCTGCGGCAACGATCAATGTGCTCATCATTGCCATGATTGATTTCCTCTCTGTCCAATCACTGATGTGCTCGCGCAAGCCGTCGGAACAACCTAAAACTTTGGCGGGCGATGCATAAAATATTGCCCATGCAACGGAATGGTTTTGGAAAAGCAGACAATGCAATGCGATTCAGACAAATAACCGGGCCGGATCGATCGATGATTTTTACGCTCCGAGCCTTGCCGGGCGCTGACCAGCAATCCGAAGGGCCATTTGCCGTCATGTTGCATGCCAAGCCGCCGGAAGGCTCCGCCGGGGCCCTGTAACAGTCACGTCTGCTGGGACCGGCCAGGGAGCCATGGCGCCACAGGGGCGGACCTATCGGGTAGAGCATCTGTTGCCACCTCGGATCCGCCATTGTGGATCAGCGAGGTTTCCAGGTGGCAGAGCGGCATTCCAGTCAAAACGGACAGCACGGTGGTCCCAGCATGCCGATGTTCTGCGGAATCATTGGCGCCACCGGTCTGATGCTGGCAGCGCTAACCGTGCTGATGGCGGGCCAGATGGCGACTTCGCATCGAACCACCGGCCAAGTCGTCGTCGCGTCAGCAGACTCAGGAATGCCTCCGCGGCCTGACGGCCTTTCGTCGAACCTGCAACCGCCAGCCCATGGCACCCGTCCGTAGGAGCGTGCTGTGACCGATTCGACCCGATTGTTGATCGTCTACTACTCACGCAGCGGCAGCGTGGAAGCGCTCGCAGGTGCTGCAGCGGACGCTGCGCGAGAGGCCGGCGCGGAGGTGCGCGTACGCCGCGCGCGCGAAGTCGCCGACGCGGCTTCCATGGCGAAGGTTGACGGGTGGACCGCGAGCGCCACCCGGCAGAACGTCCTGTACGAGGCTCCCACGCATGAGGATGCCGAGTGGGCGGACGCCATCCTGTTCGGCACACCCTGCTATTTCGGAGCGATGGCGACCGAGTTGAAGAATTACCTCGATCTACTCGGTCCGCAATGGAAACGCGGATCGTTGGCCGGCAAGGTCGGCGGTGCCTTCGCAGCCGCATCCTGGCCGCACGGTGGATCCGAAGTCGTCACGCTGTCGCTGTATGCTCCGATGGCGCATCTGGGCATGGTGATCCTCCCGACCGGTTACACCGACGAGGTGATGCTGGAGGCAGGATCACCCTATGGAGCGTCGGCCATCGTAGGTTCGAAGAACCGGCCGCCCCGGATGGAAGACCTCGATGCGGCCCGCCATCAAGGTCGGCGGATGGTGGCGATCGCCGGTGCGTTGATCGCGGCCGGCGAGATGCCGAACCGTCATTCAGGCAGCTAGGCCAAGCCGTCCTTGGCGGCGTGATCAGGGTCGTCCGGTTGGCTTTCGGCGTCCTCGACCACGTCTACGCTTGCGCCCTGGCGCCCAGTGGTGGGATCGGGAGCGTTGACGTTTCGGATCTGCACCGTGGGCGGCACGACGCTCACACCTTGGGATTCGTCGGTTTCCGCCATCACATGCCCTCGAATGTCTACTGAACTCAGCGCTTTGGTGACCGGACCGCTCGGTCAAGCCGATTGCTGCGTTCGGTGGCGCTCATGCCGCCACAGCGCGACGGCGACGCGACGCGCTTCATAGGATCGCCGAAGCGGGGTCCCGAGCCCGCCCTGGCCCTCCGGGGCATAGGCGTACATCAAGACGCCCTCCGGACCGTAGTTTCGACGCATCTCGGCGCGCCAGAGACCGTCTGCGGTCGCAAGGGCCGCCTCAGTCAGAGCGAGGCGGGCACGGTCGGGTGAAGCGGGGGGCTGAGCGATCATCTCGCCCAACGCGCCGATCCTGCAGAGGGTCCCACGATACCGGCCTCAATGGCTTCCGTTTCGATGGCAGGCTCAGGCCGTCCGTCCGATCCCGCGATCGGCAGCAGAAGCTGCCCTGCTTTTCGCGTGCGGACTTGATCGGCGAAGACAAATTTCAAATGAAATAAATATTTTTCATCAATGAAAACAAATCGCACAAATATCAGTTCGCCGTTGCTTTCAGCAACGCCTTCCTCCGAGAACGAGGCGGAGCGAGTGGGCAAGTTCATCCCGCCGGTACGGTTTGTTCAGGACGGGAAGGTCGCCGCGCCCGATCACCTGCCCCTCATCAAGGTTGGCCACGTAACCCGAGGTCAAGAGGACCTTTAGGCCGGGCCGGAGGCGCTGCGCCTCGACGGCAAGCTGCGAGCCGTTCATGCCGCCGGGCATCATCACGTCTGAGAACAGGATGTCGATCCGCTCGACGCCCTGGAGGTGAACGACGGCCTCCGCGGCGTTGCGAGCCACCACCACGCGGTAGTGGAGTTCCTCAAGACTTTCGACGGCCATGCCCAGCACCTGCTCATCATCCTCGACCAGAAGCACGGTGTCGCCTTCGCTGGCCCGACGAAGCGGGAGTGTGCTGCTGCCGGTGCCAACCTCGTCTCCGGCTGGTTCGGCCGAACGCGGGAACAGGAGGCGGAACGTGGTGCCGGCACCCATCTCCGTATCGATGCCGATGAACCCGCCTGCGCTGCGGGTGAAGCCGTAGACCTGGGATAGGCCGAGGCCCGTTCCTTTCCCGACCTCCTTCGTCGTGAAGAACGGTTCGAACACCCGTGCCATCGTCTCGGGGGCGATGCCGCTTCCCTGGTCGATCACAGCCACCTCGACGTAGGCTCCCGGCGGTACGCCCTTGCCGGCCACCGCCGCGGTATCGAGGTGCAGGTTCCGGCTCCGCACGACGATCCGCGAGCCGCCCCCCTCCATCGCGTCGCGAGCGTTGACGACGAGATTCAGGACCGCCGCCTCGAACTGCGCCGGATCGATCCGGATCGGGTCGATGAGGGCATCGAGATCGAGTCGAAGCTCCAATGCGCCGCCGACTGCCCGCTCGGCGAGCGGTTTGAACTCGGTGAGGAGGCGGTTCGGGTTGATGGTCTGTGGCCGCAGCATCTGCCTGCGCGAAAACGCCAGGAGTTGCTGAGTGAGTTGCTCACCGCGCCGCGCCGCGTTCATCGCGGCTTCCGCCAAGCGGACGACGCGTTCCGTGTTCTCGGGCTTGCGGATCATCATGTCGAGACCGCCCACGATGACCGTGAGCAGGTTGTTGAAATCGTGCGCCACGCCCCCGGTCAGCTGCCCGATGGCTTCCATCTTCTGGGCCTGGCGCAGGGCTTCCTCGGTGTTTCGCTGGTCGGTCCTGTCGACGACGATGCCGGCCATACGGATGGGGCTTCCGTCGTCCCCATACTCCACCTGCCCCTTGGCCGCGATCCAGCGGATCGCGCCATCGGTCCGAGACATCCGGTATTCCAGGTCCAACGTCCCGGTCTCGACCGCCAGGGCGAAGGCGGCCTCCACCATGAGCCGATCCTCCGGCACGGTGTGGTTCAGGAATTCGGCCATGCCCCACGACGTGATCGGCACGTCGTAGCCGAAGATCGCATCGTGCCGGCGCGAGCGGCGTGCCGTATCGTTGACGAGATCGAGGTCCCACGACCCCATGCCGGCGGAGTCCAGCGCGAAGGCCAGGGTCTCGCGCGCAGCCTCCACTTCGCGCGTACGCTCCGCGACACGCCGTTCCAAAGTCTCGTTCGCGATGCGCAGCCGCTGCTGGGCGTCCTCGCGTTCCCGGATGTGCTGCCGAGCCTGGTACTGGCGGCGACGGACCCGCAGGGCCGACGAGACCGCGCTGAGGAGCGTTTCAGCGTTGATCGGGCGTTCCAGCAGGACGACGTTGCCGAGACGTTCGATCATGGCGGCGGCCGTGGCGGTGCGGCGTCCGGCCTGCCGCGTCGCCAGCATTATGAAGGGGAAGTCCGACCACGGCGGCTGGGACGAGACCCATGCGTTCAGCGCCGTGGGATCGACATCAAGAAGCGCCTCCTCCGTCACGATCGACGTCGCGACGGGCGTCCGGAGTCCGTCGAGCCATTCGGCGCCATCGCCACAAACGGTGCTGAGAACGTTGGACTTGGCCAGCAATTGCGCCATGACGATCGCGTCGCGTCCGCGCGGAGCAAGGATCAGGACGCGTTCCCCGTGAGAATCAAAGGCCGGCATCACGGCGTTTCCGCCGGCTCGCCGCCGCCGGGGATCAGCGCCACCTTGCCGTCGTAGGTGGGCAGTCCGGACAGGATGCCTTGGAAATCGGTGAGGGCGGCGCCAACCTGAAGGCCGATGGGGGAGAGCTTGAGTTCCCGAATGGTTCGCTCGTGCGCGTTGACGCGGCTTTTCACCACCGAGAGGGCGGTCCGGACCGCGCCACTGGACTCGAAGTACCGGAACAGGAGGATGCCGTCGCTGAGGTAGCTGAGGTCGACGTCCGATCGAACATCGCCGATCACGCCGTGCTGACCGAGAACCAGCAGGGTCGTAGCGCCCTTCTGGTTCAGATAGTTCAGGAGTTCGTGCATCTGCAGGACGAGGTGTTCCTCGCCGGGCATGGCGTGGATGTACGCGTTCAGGCTGTCGAACACGACGAAGCTGGCGTCCCGCCTCTCCACGGTAGCGCGCACTCGGCAAGCGAATTCGCCGGGCGAAAACTCAGCCGGCTCGATCTCGTCGATGACCAGCCGTCCGCTGGAAAGATGAGCGTCGAGGTCCATTCCCAGCGCCCTGGCGCGCGTGAGCATGGTCTGCCGACCCTCGTCGAACAGGAAGTAGGTCGCCTTCTCCCCGCGATCCAAGGCCTCGATCATGCAGCGGACCGCCGTGGTGGTCTTCCCGACCCCGGAGGGACCTAGCAGCAGGGTATTGGTCGAGGGCGCTAGACCTCCGCCCAGGAGAAGGTCGAGTTCATGGGAGCCGGTCGATGCCGGGGTCATATCGAATTTCGCGGCATGGTCGTTCGCAACGAGGCTGGGGAAGACTTCGACGCCACCGGTGTCGAGGACGAAATCGTGCATCCCGCCGTGGAACTTGACGCCGCGCATCTTCAGGACGTTGAGACGCCTGCGCGCGGCGCCGAAACCGCGCCGGATCTGCTCCAGCAAGATCACCCCGTGGGCGATGCTGTGGAGTTGGACGTCGGCGGTCCCGTCATCGAGCAGGAGAACCGTGCATTTCCTGGACGCGAACATCTGTTTCAGGGCCAGGATCTGGCGGCGGTACCGGAGGGGGTTCTGGGCGAGTAGGCGAAGCTCGGACAGGCTGTCGAAGACCACTCGCTGCGGTTTGAGGCTGTCGACGCGTTCGATCACCTCGCGCACGGTTTCTCCGAGCTCGACCTCGGACGGATGCAGGACGGATTGCTCGCTGTCGGGGTCGAGGCCGAGTTCGTTGACGAGTTCGTAGACCTCAATGCCGTCCAGAGACCACCCGTGCGTCCCCGCAGCGAACGAAAGCTCGTCGGCGCTTTCTGACAGGGTGACGTAGAGACCCTTTTCTCCCCGGGCCACGCCGTCGAGAAGGAACTGAAGGCCGACGGTGGTTTTACCGGTCCCGGGCGTCCCTTCGAGCAAGTAGAGGCGGCCGCGCGTCAACCCGCCGTCGAGGATCTCGTCGAGGCCGCCGATCCCCGTCGACAGGATGTCGCGAGGTCGGGGGACGTGCGTCGTAGCGGACTCGGCCATCGGGCCCCATCTGGAGAGCGGCATCCGGCGCCCGCAACGGGAGCTCCTGGGTGCCTTGGGAGACGTATTCCGACGACAACTCCGGCTTGGCGGTTTGGTCCCATCTCAAATGCCGGGACGCGATCCTGAACCGCCGTGCGCGGAACTGACCCGGTGCCTCGATCCTCGTTCCGGGAAGCGGTGCTCGGAGACGTGGCCGGGGCGGGCCCGCAACCACTGCGCGGTCTCCGTGTTGTCGGGGGCACCCGAAGTCCGCATCCCGTCCTTTCGCGGCCTTGCGTCGGCGAGCGCATCCGTTCCCGACAGCGAGCTGCCCATGACCGACTCCCGCACGCTTCCGCCTCATGTCGGCGACGCCCGCCGGCTGGAAGCGCTTCGCGGATACGACATCCTCGACACGCCGCCCGAGAAAGGGTTCGACGATATCGTCGAGCTGGCCCGGCTGATCTGCTCTGCCCCCGTTGCGCTGGTCAGCCTCGTGGCGGGCGACCGCCAGTGGTTCAAGGCAAAGTCGGGGTTCGCCTCGTGCGAAACGTCCCTCGACAAGTCGATCTGCGCGCATGTTCTGGGCGAACCGGACCTTCTGGTCATCCCGGACCTGTCGCTGGACCCCCGCACGCGGGACAACCCGCTCGTCACCGGCGAACCGAAACTCCGCTTCTACGCTGGGGCGCCGTTGGAGGCCGCTGATGGACAGCGTCTCGGCAGCCTCTGCGTGATCGACTTGGCTCCCCGACCGGGCGGTCTCACGGACCAACAGTCGGCGGCCCTGCGCGCGCTCGCCGGGCAGGTCATGTCCCAGATGGAGTTGCGCCGCTCGGTCGCCGAGCGCGAGAGCCTTCTCTCCGGCCAAGCCGCGCTGATCGATCAGCAAAACGCGCTGATCGCCGCCCAGGCCGCCGTGACCCAGGCGGCGGGGGACCGCGACGTCATTCTCGATACCCTCGTGGCTGGCGTCATGGCCGCAGTCTCCCAGGCCGAAGGTGCGGTGATCGAACTCCTCGAGGGCGACGAACTGGTCTACCGCTCGGCACGCGGTGCGCTCGACTCCCACGTGGGGCTGCGCGTCCCGATCGCAGGAAGCCTCTCGGGTCACTGCCTGATGAATGCCAAACCGGTGCTCTGCCCGGACCTGCTCGTCGATCCCCGTGTCAGGCGCGACCTCGTCGAAGCCCTCGGCGCCCGCTCGGCGGTCTGCGTCCCGATCCTCCGCGGGGGCGAGGCCGTCGGCGTCCTGAAGCTCCAGTCCAGCCACCCCGATGCCTTCACAGGCCTCGACCTGCACGTCGCCTCGCTGTTCGCCGGCACCATCCCGGCCGGGTTGGCGGAAGCCGGCGAGGCCGAGGCGCGCCGGGGCCTGCGGGCGGGCGAGGCCACCCTGCGGACGGTGATGGAGACGCTCCCCGTCGGCGTCCTCATCGCGGAGGCTCCGTCCGGACGCATCGTCGATCACAATGCCCGCGCCGGAGTCATTCTCGGGCACGCGGTGGGGGCCGATCCGACCGGCGAGCAGCCGAAGCGCTGGGTCGGGTTCCACGCTGACGGCCGCCGGGTCGAACCTAATGAATGGCCGCTGGACCGGGTGGCGCGGGGCGGGGAGCCGCGCGCGGAACTCGAAGTCGATTACCGCCGCGGCGACGAGACCCGCGCCTGGGTCGGATTCTCGGCCGTGCCGATGCGCGACATCGACGGTCGCCGCATCGGCGCCGTCATGGTGGTGACCGACATCGACGGACGCAAGCGAGACGAGCTGCATCTGGCTGCCGCCAAGCAAGCCGCGGAGGACGCCAACCGGGCCAAGAGCGAGTTCCTCGCCAACATGAGCCACGAGCTTCGGACCCCGCTTTCGGCGGTGATCGGCTACTCCGAAATGTTGCAGGAGGAGATGGAGGACGGCGGCCACGACGACCTGCTGCCCGACATGCGGAAGATCGAAGCGAACGCCCGCCACCTCCTCGGGCTCATCAACGACGTGCTCGACCTCTCGAAGATCGAGGCCGAGCGCATGGAGACCTTCGTCGAGGACTTTGCCGTCGATGCCATGGTGCGCGACGTCGCGACGACGGTGGAATCCCTCGTTTCCGCCAAGGGGAACGCCTTATCCTTGGACCTCGCCGCCGACCTCGGCGACGCGCGCACCGACGTGACCAAGCTGCGCCAATGCCTGATCAACCTCCTGAGCAACGCAGCCAAGTTCACGGAAGGCGGACGGATCACCCTGTCGGCGGAACGGGGCGAACGCGACGGCGTCGATTGGCTGAACTTTCGGGTGAGCGACACCGGAATCGGCATGAGCCCGGATCAGCAGGCACGGCTGTTCGAGCGGTTCACGCAGGCCGACGCCTCGACCACGCGGAAGTTCGGCGGCACGGGGCTCGGCCTCTCCATCACACGGGCGTTCGCATCCATGCTGGGCGGCGCCATCGCGGTGGCCAGCGAGACGGGGCGTGGGACGACCTTCACGGTGTCGGTGCCGGCGCGCATCGCCGGAACGAACGACGCGCCGCAGGTGGATGAGGATGCCGGCCCGCCCCTGTCGGAAGACGCATCCGGGCAGGGCCTCGTCCTCGTCGTGGACGACGATCCTGCAACGCGCGATCTCCTGACGCGCTTCCTGAAGCGCGACGGGTTCCAGGTTGCGGCCGCCATCAACGGCAGGGAGGGCTTGGAGATGGCCCGCAGCCTGAGGCCCCGGGTCATTCTTCTCGACGTGACCATGCCGCAGATGGATGGATGGTCGGTCCTCCGTGCGCTCCGTGGCGATGCCGAACTCGGGAACACGCCGGTCATCATGGTGACGGTCCTGGGCGAGCGGAACCTGGCGTTCTCGCTCGGCGCCACGGACTACCTGCAGAAACCGGTGGACTGGGACGAACTCCATGGTGTGATGGACCGCTTCCGTCCCCAGGACCACGAAGGTCCTCTGCTGGTCATCGATGACGATGACGACACGCGCGAGCGGATGTCGGCGAGACTGGCCCGGGAAGGTTGGCGGATCGTCGCCGCCCAGAATGGCAAGGTCGGGCTCGCCGCCGTCGCAGCCGAGCGGCCCTGCCTCGTCCTGCTCGACCTCATGATGCCCGAGATGGACGGCTTTACGTTCCTGAGCACCCTGCGGGCGAAGCCGGAATGGGGCTCGATCCCAGTCGTCGTGCTGACCGCCAAGGATGTCGACGGCGAGGACCGCCGGCGACTGGCGGGGCAGGCCGACCGCGTCCTGCGCAAGGGCGAAGTCGGCCTCGACGAATTGCCCGCGCTGCTGCGCTCGGTGGTCACGTAGGCCGGGGCGGCGCCGGCAAGGCCCACAGACGCGATCGCGCGCTGTCGAGCCTCTGGCGCGCGAGCCGTTCCCGATCACGTTGCGGCCGGGAACGCCTCTAACGGCTTGATGTAACGGGCTCGCTCGCCGCCGAACCGGTTTCCACGTTGGCAGCGAGCGCTCTACCCGGAAGCGAACCTTCACGATTCGGAGATCGTCCGAAGACCGCTGCCGTTCGGTGTTACGACCGACCCCCACGCACCGGAAGTCTTATGGTCCACACCGGATACAATCCTCTCCTCGTCGCGCTCTCCATCGTTATCGCGGTTTTCGCCTCGTACGCAGCCCTCGATCTCGGCGCGCGGGTCCGGCGCCCCGACGCTGGACCCCGCTGGGCCTGGGGCGCCGGCGCCGCGGTAGCGATGGGCGGCGGCATCTGGTCGATGCATTTCGTCGGCATGCTCGCCTTCGAGATGGGGATGGTTGCCGCCTACGATCTCGGACTGACCCTATTGTCTCTCCTGATCGCGGTGGGCGTCACCGCCGGGGCCTTCGCCTGGGTCGCACGCAAGGGAACCGGCGCGGGTTCGCTCCTGGTTGCGGGCCCGCTCATGGGCCTTGGCGTCGCGGCGATGCATTACACCGGCATGGCGGCGATGCGGGTCCCCGGCAACCTCGCCTACGACCCGGCCGTGGTGGCGGTGTCGGTCGCCATCGCGGTCGTGGCCGCAACCGCCGCCCTGTGGCTCACCTTCCGCCGCAACCGGCCCTGGCAGAAGCTCGCCGCCGCCTGCGTCATGGGGCTGGCGGTCGCCGGGATGCACTACACCGGGATGGCCGCGGCGACCTTCACCGCGCAGGAGGCCGGTGCTCACGCGCCCCACGTGGCCTCCCTGTCGGCGGGCCAGCGCGACCTCGCTTTGGCGGTGGCAGGCGTCACCTTCCTCATCCTGTTCCTGGCGATGATCGCCTCGTCGCTCGACCAGCGCGGGGTGCAGCGCCGCCTGCACGTCAGCGAGGCGCGCTTCCGCTCCGCGGTCCGGGCCGTGAACGGCGTGATGTGGACCACCGACGCCACGGGGCGCTTCGTCGAGGAGCAGGCGGGATGGGCCGCCATCACCGGGCAGGCGCCGGAGAGCTACATGGGCACGGGGTGGGCCGAGGCGATCCATCCCGAGGACGTCGCCGCGACGGTCGCGACCTGGACCCAGGCGCTGCGTGACCAGGCCCCCTACACGGTCGAGCATCGCGTGCGCACTGCCGACGCGGGTTGGCGCCGCTACGTGGCGCGCGCGGTGCCGGTGCGCGATGCAGACGGCACGATTCGGGAGTGGGTGGGTGTCCACGAGGATATCACCGAGCGCCACGCGTTCGAGGTCGCCCTCGAGGAGGCCCGGGACGCCGCCGAGGAGCACAGCCGGGCGAAGAGCCGGTTCCTGGCCAACATGAGCCATGAACTTCGCACGCCGCTCTCGGCCGTGATCGGCTATTCCGAGATGCTGGAGGAGGAGGCGGAGGAACTCGGGCAGGAGAGCCTCCTGAAGGATCTCGGCAAGATCAAGTCGAACGCCCAGCACCTCCTTGGGCTGATCAACGACGTGCTCGACCTGTCGAAGGTCGAGGCCGAGAAGATGGAACTCTATCCCGAGGACATCGACGTCGCCGCGTTCGTCGCGGATGCGGCCGCCACGGTCGAAGCCCTGGTGAAGAAGAAGGGAAACGTCCTCGTTCTCGACGTGGCCGACGGTGTGGGCCAGGCCCGAACGGACGCAGTGAAGCTTCGCCAGTGCCTGTTCAACCTGCTCTCGAACGCCGCCAAGTTCACCGAGGGCGGCATCATCACCCTGGAGGCGGCACGGGAGCCGGGACCGCGCGGCGACTGGCTCCGGTTCACGGTGCGGGATACCGGCATCGGCATGAATCCCGAGCAGGTCGGCCGCCTGTTCGAGCGGTTCACGCAGGCCGACGAGAGCACTACGCGCAACTACGGCGGGACCGGCCTCGGGCTGGCGCTCAGCCGCGCCTTCGCCCAATTGCTCGGCGGCGACATCACCGTGACGAGCGCGTCAGGCGAGGGAACGAGCTTCACCCTGCGCGTGCCGGCGGCGGCACCGGAGCGGACGGTCGATGACGGGCCTGATGCGGTGCCGGAGAACGGCGAACGTACGGACGACTTGGTGCTCGTCATCGACGACGAGGCATCCCAGCGCGAACTCATGACCCGGTTCCTCGAACGCCAGCGCTTCTCCGTGCGCACGGCCGGGGACGGGCGCACCGGCCTCGATCTCGCCCGGTCGCTCAAGCCCCGCGCCATCCTCCTCGACGTGATGATGCCCGAGATGGACGGTTGGTCGGTGCTCGCGGCCCTCAAGTCGGACCCCGAGACTGCTGGCATCCCGGTGGTCATGGTGAGCTTTGTCGCCGACGCGACGCTCAGCGCCTCGCTCGGGGCCGTAGAAGCCGTGCCGAAGCCGGTGGACTGGGCACGCCTTCGGACGATCCTGGACCAGTTCCGGGCCGCGGACGGCGACGTCTTGGTGGTCGACGACGACGCGGATATGCGGCACCGCCTCCGCACCGCCCTCGAACGCAACGGCTGGAGCGTCCGCGAGGCCGGCGACGGCCGTGAGGCGCTGGATCAGGTCGGGCTCGGCGTGCCGCGCCTCATCCTCCTCGACCTCACCATGCCGGTGATGGACGGGTTCTCGTTCCTCGACCGTCTGAGAAGACTGCCGGGTTGCGCCGACGTGCCGGTGGTGGTCCTCAGCGCCCGGGATGTCACGGCCGAGGAGCGCGACCGGTTGTCGAAGGCCGACCGCGTCCTGCGCAAGGGCGATGCCAGCCTCCAGGACATCGCCACCGCATTGCGCAAGCTCGACAACCGCCAGGAAACCAGCTCGACTCAAGACAACTGATGCGACGGCCGTCCGAAGCTTGCTGCCGGGAAGCAGATCCCCATCATTCACGCAGGGTCTGATCACCTATCTGGTCGACCTTGCCCGCGCGAAAGGTCTGCTGGTTATATCGGACACGGAACAAGGCGCTGGGCGGCAGGCCCTGTCCGCGACGTTACGTCCCCGTATCGGTCTGCATTGGAGAGGCAGACGGCAGGCGCCCGATATCACGCGGTCTCCGAGGACGGCATCTCAGAGCGCGAGATCGCGGAAGGTGTCGGTGGCCACAGTGTCGCCGAATGAGACGGCCGGTCATTTCGGATGGTTGGGAGCGCTCGTCGGCCTCGACAAGGCGGCATCGAGCGCACTGATGCGAGCCCGGCTTGACTGGCATCCCATCGGACGCGGTGTGCTCGCCGACCTGGCGCGTATGGATCATGCCCGTCACTCTGCGGAAGTTGAGATTGCCGCGTTTGTGCAGACGTTTCGGTGGCTTGGCTGAACCGGAGTTCGGATGACGGGCTCGGCCGGGTCTCCTGCTCGTAGACGCCGGGTGCGCAATATCCGAGCGCCGAGGTGTGGCACTCCCGGTTTCATAAGCCCTCGAAGCCCGTGAAGCGGGAGATCCGCGTGTCGGCCTGCGAGCATGGTCGGTTGCCGCTGATCGAAATGGTGAGGTGCCACCAAGCCGAGGCAACCGCACATCCGGGCCTGCGATCAATGGCTCTTCTGAAGCCGCTTGGTTCTCGCGGCCTCGCGCAGGGACGGCGCGCTCCGCATCTCGGATCCCAAATGTCGTCGCAGCGTGAGCGCGAGTGCAGTCGAACGCCAGGGTCGGCGTGCGACATCCACGATGGGGACGGCTGAGAGGACCTCCGGCCTCACTGTGTCTGCGGCCGAGAGCGAGAGGACGATCGGACGGTTCACGATCGCGGCGGCCCGGCGGGCGAAGGCGAGACCCAACGGACCCGACGGCCTGTTTTCGACGATCAACAGGTCGAAGCGCTCGGGCTCCGCGCGCAGGGCCGCCAGCGCTGCCTCCGTATCGGTGTAGCCGATGGGCTCGTAGCCCAGTGCCGCAAGGGTCTCCTCATCTTCCTGCACGGCCGCGCGCACGCCCCCGACAACCATGACGGTTGCGCCGGCGACCGAGGTGGCGGTTTCTGCCTGCGGGATCACGGGCAACCACACCTCGAACGTGCTGCCCTCCCCCACCGCGCTGCGCACGTCGAAGGCCCCGTCCTGCTCCTGGACGAACTCGAAGGCGGTGGCGAGCCCGAGCCCGGTCCCGGCCGGACGGGTGGTGAAGAAGGGCTCGAAGATGCGTGCGAGCGTGCCCTCATCCATCCCGCGGCCGGTGTCGGACACGCGGATCCGGGCGTACTCGCCGGATGGCAGCTCACCATGGGAGACGGTTCGCCGCTCGGGTAGCCGGACGCGCTCGAGCCGTACGTCAACCGGCGCGCCCGGTTCGGAGGCCTGCATGGCATTACGGATGAGGTTGTGGACCACCTGCTGCAGCTGTGCCGGCTCGCCATCGACGATCGCGCCTTCGGCAGCCCCCGTCAGGCGGAGCGTGGTCGGGTCGGCGGTCGAGGTTCGGATCTGCGCCACCGTCTCGGACACGATCGCATCGACCGCGCTCGTGATCTGGGTGGCGCCGCCCCGTCGCCCGTAATCGAGGATCTGCGCCGCGATCTCGTGCGCGCGGCCACCCGCCTGGACCAGAAGGTCGATCTGCGTGCCGGCCCGTCGCGGATCGGCCGGCAGGGCGTCCGCGGCGATCTCGGCATGGCCGAGCATCACGTTGAGCACGTTGTTGATGTTGTGCGCCACGCCACTCGCGAAGATCCCGATCGCTTCGAGCCGTTGCGCGCGCCGAAGGGTCGTCTCGATCTCGCGGCGCTCCGCCCAGACGTGCTGCCGCTCCAGTGCGGCCCCGAAGCTGTCGGCGACGACCTGCAGCAGGCCTCGCGAATGCCGCATCCAGGGTGGCAGGGTGCTGCTCGTGCGCTCAAAGCACAGCACGCCGACGATTTTGCCCTGCCGGCGCATGCGCGCGCACGTGAATGTGGTGACCCCACGCTGCGCGAGGGCCAGAAGCAGGGCCGGAGGGCCATGCCCGGCCGCCGTTTCGATGAAGATGTAGTCTTCCGGGGCGGCCGTGATATCGGGCATGAGGGCCCGTTGCGCATCCGGCCATCCGCATGGGGCCCGATGCCCGGGCCGATTCCAGAGGTGCACCGCATCCGTGCCGTCCAGCATGAGGACGTAGCAATGGTCCGTCCCAGCTCCCTCTCCCACGATGGCCATGGCATCGACGATGTGCGCTTCGATCTCGTCGGGCTGGCTGGCGAGGAAGAGGTTTGTGGCCTGCGCCACGACGGCTTGGAAAACGATCGTCCGGCGCAGGATCACGGTGCCGGCCCGCATCAGGAAGCCGACCCGAACCACCAGCGCGAGCAGCGCCAGAGCCGCTGCGTAAAGGGCGAGGCGGAAGCCGTCCGCGCGCGCCTGCCGCCGGTCCTTGAGAGTGCGGCGGGCCTCCAGAAGGGCTTGCCGCGCCGCCTCGCTCGACGCTGCCGGAAGTGAAAGGGTGACGGTGTCGACCTGCGGCAGCAGATCAAGGAGTTGACGGCCGTGCAGGACGATGGCGTCGATGTCCGCACCCCTGTCCGCCGCCCAGGGGGCCGCGGCCAGGGCGTCGAGCCGGGCACGGATGGCGTCGAGGCGCTCGGGGCTCGAGTCCCGGGCAAGCTCCGAGACCCGGATCTGCAGCGCGGCGACCGCGCGGGCGAGACGGGGATCGATATCCGGCTCCGACATTCGGTCGCTGAGGGAGTCGAAATAGGCGATCGAGTTCTGCACGAGGGCGTTGCCGGTCTTGAAGCGCTCGACCATCTGCGCCTCCCGGGCGATCGCCTCGGCCAGGGCGCGCATTTCACCATCGTCAAGCCCGTTCGTGGCGCGCATCCCGGTCAGCGCCGCCCGCATGTCCCGGAGGTGAGCTACGATCGGATCGTAGTTGCGCAGGAGCCCGGTCCGGGCCCGGAGCACGTCGTGCTGCATCCGGGATTCCGCGAGGGCGATGGCGTCGACCGTTCGCTGGGTCCGCACGTAGGCGGCGTCCATCTCGCCCTTGCCGTTGATCATCAGCCACGTGAGAAGCGCGGCCAGCAACGCGCCGAGGATGGCGGCCTGCGCGGTCAGCCTCACGGCTTCGGCGCGGCGCCGGGCGCGTCTGGAGCCATGAGGGGTCGTCCCGCGTAGGAGCCGGTCAGGGTTCCGAGGAACGCTACGATCGCGCCCGTCTGCGAGGCCGTCAGTTCCCGACCGAGCTGGACCCGGGCCATGAGCCGCACCGCCTCGGGCAGCGTGGCGACGCCGCCATCGTCGAAGTAGGGGGCCGTGACCGCGACGTTGCGCAGGCTGGGTACCCGCAGCACCTCGGCGGCCTTGTTGGGGATCGGGACGAAAATCCCGACCTTCTCGAACAGGTTGCCGCCGACATTGACGCCTTGGTGGCAGGCGGCGCAGCCGATTCCCCGGAACAGGGCGAAGCCCGCCCGCTCCGCTTCGGTGATGGCGTGGGTATCGCCGCGCAGCCACCGGTCGAAGCGGCTGTCGGGGGTGAGCAGGCTGCGCTCGAAGCTGTTGATCGCGTCGATCACCGCCTCCCGATCAGCCTCCCGGCCGTAGGCGGCGCGAAACGGACCGGCGAGCGCCGGATCGTCGCGGATCACCGCCAGGATATCCGGCCAGGATCCGCCCAGGAATTCCGGCCGGGTCAGGGCGAGTTCGGCTTGGTCCTGCAGGGTCGGGATGTCGCCCGCCCAGCCGAGGCGGAAGCTCAACGCCGCATTGAAGGCTGTAGGCGTGTTGCGCGGTGCGGGCGTGCCATCGGCGGTGAGATTTCGCGGAACCGCGCTGGCGCCGTTGCTGCGGATGTCATGGCAGGTGATGCAGGCCCGGTCGCCTCCGCGCGATAGCCGGGTGTCGGCGAACAGCATCCGGCCGATGGCGATCCGGCCCGGATCCGCGCCGAGGCTGCTCGGGACCGGCGTGATCACGCCCAGCGCCTCAACGGCCTCGGCCGGCATCGGGCCGCCGACCGGCCGCTCCTGGGCGAATGGCGGCAGGACCGCCAGGGCGCTGCCGACGAGGCCAGCCGCGAGAGCGGCGGCGGGGGACCGGGCCGAGCGCGGCGGGGCCACGGCTACAGGTTCTCGACGGGCGCGGCGAAGACGTAGCCGACGCCACGCTCGGTGACGATCAAGCGCGGCGCGGTGGGATCCGCCTCCAGCTTCCGGCGCAGCCGCAGGATTTGGACGTCGATGCTGCGGTCGAACACGTCTTCGTGGACGCGGGTGGCCTGCAGGAGTTGCTCGCGGCTCAACGGACGTTGGGGGGCGTCCAGGAAGGCCACCAGCAGCGCGTATTCGCCCTTGCTGAGGGCGACATCCGCGCCCGCGGGGTTGGTGAGCCGCCGGCGACGCCGGTCGAGCACCCAATCGTCGAAGCGGCTCCGGTGAGAATCCTGCGCCCGTGCTGGGACGGGCGCGACCTCGGCTCGCCGCAGGATCACCCGCACCCGAGCGAGCAGCTCACGCAAACCGTAGGGTTTGACGAGGTAATCGTCCGCGCCGAGTTCGAGACCGATCACCCGGTCGATCTCGTCCCGGCGGTGGCCGGTGGTGATGATCACCGGCAGGTCGCTCCTGACGCGCAGGTCGCGCAAGAGATCCAGCCCGTTCTCCGATCCCAGTCGCAGGTCGAGCACGACAAGATCGAACGTGCCCTCCGCGAGCCGCTTCTCCGCCTCCGCTCGGTCCGTCGCCGGCGTGACGTCGACGTCGTGGTCGGCGAAGTGGTCCGAGACGATGCGCTGCATGCCCGCATCGTCCTCGACGAGGAGGATGCGGGTCGTGCCGGGGCGTGCGCTCCGCCCGTGACCCCGGTGCAGGCTGGGTTCGACCATGGCTAACTCCGCTTCGCGGCAGCGTGCCGCGACGGCGCGATCTCGATGCGCCGGCTCAGGGATCAAGACCGCCGCCCCGGATCGGGGGACATCGCCGCCCGGGACACCGCCCCATCCTTCGCCGACCCATCCCGGCCGGCCTTCAGGGCACTTCCGGACGTCGGGCCTCGTACGGCGGAGCTGATACCATGCCCCCCAAAGGATTGCGCCCTTCACATTGTGCGAGGCAACACAACACGAGCATTCGCCCTGGACATAGCTGTATCTGGGGAGCAAATGCCAGTTTGTTACCGCTGTAATATGGATCGATGCTGATCGACATGGCGACGTAACGCACAAATACCATGGTCGAATTCTCACAGTGGAGAGGCGGCCATGATTGACGCCGTGATCCCGCCGGTCTATCCGCGCGGCCGCAGACACTTCCGTAAGTCCGGACCTGATTGGCGGGACCCCGTAGCGGGCACCGGGCAGCCGCCGGCCAGCCGATCCCGGGACTGGGCCGACCCGGCTCCACCTGCGGTCACGATCCCCCGAACGGTACGCGGCACCTTCGCGTGGCTGCTCGATATTTTGACGATCGGTTTCGCCTACGGTGGATGTATCCACCATACGCATCCTGATTATCTCGAATTTCTCTCAGATATTGGCGCTAAATATCAGCACAAACGATAATATCTTCGGTTTAATTTATACAAAATTGCAAAAGTCGGATCGGCAGAAGCGCCTGCATGATGACCTACATCTCGGCCGACGTGCCCCTGGTGGAGGCGGCGCGCGATCTCGACCGATTGCGCGAACTCTGCCCGCAGCTCGTCACCGCCAAGACGCTGCTCGCAGGCCATTTCAACACGCTCGAGGTTGCCGACCAGGTCAACGCGATGATCGAGCGCTTCCTGTCGGTCGGCCTGACGACCCGCATGCCGTAGGGGAAAGCGGCGCGAAGGCCTTCGGACGGGCTCCGTCGGTCACGCAACGGCGCGGGTATGCGCGCCATGTTTCACTCCCTCGAAGGAGAGCGGCCCGCGCCCTCCTGAACCCGCGGCGTCATGTCCCAAGCGCGGCCCTCTCCGCTCGGATCAGCGGGACGGCACCCTGACCGGACGCCGTCCGACGTCATCGCGCGCCGACGTCACGGCACCGGCCCCTCTCCGGCCCGTCGCCGAGAAGGCGCCGCGCCGACGAAATGACCTGAAGCGTCTGAGTGCTCAGCTGCTCCTGCAGCGCCCGTCGCTCATAATGCCGTAGGCGAGCAATCAGGTCTTCGGCACCCGAGACCCCGTGATCTTTTCCGCCGATCATAGATTCCGTGATCGTTCGCCTGAGCAACGCCTCGAAGACGTCGTCGCTATTGGCCAGACTTGCAACCATGAAGACTTCTCCTTTTGCGAGGCGACAGCCTTCTTCGAAGGGCCAAGTTACGGCATGATTTCGGAGTCTCTGACGCACGAAACACGCTGCACTGGACGTGCTCTTGCGCACACGGGAGCCATTCGCGCGTCCTCCCCCGCAGGCCTCCGCGTGGAATGTTATGATCGTAACCCTCGGGCGAGGTTCCGAAATCGTCCTGTAGCCCGGGTCTCCGCAAGTTCGCGCGCATCACAGCAGCGAGGACCTCCGGATGAACGACACCGAAGACAGTACGCTCCACGCTGGCATTCCCGAGCCGTCCGTCGGCATCCCGATGCTGACGGTGGCGGAGCTGGAGGCTGATCCGCACGGGGTGTTCCGCGCTTGGCGACCCCGCCTGCCCCTCGTCGGTCACGAGGTCGCCGGCTTCCTCGTGCTCCGCGCCCGCGATGTCGATCTGCTGATGCGCGATCCTCGCGTCCAGGCGACGGAGACGCTCTATCCTGAGGCGCGCGGGATTCCGGAAGGCCCACTGTTCGACATCTTCGCGCACGGAATGCTCAACGCCAACGGTGCGGTTCATCGTCGGCGCCGCTCGCCCTTCACCCGCACCTTCGCGGCCCGGATGATCGAAGGCCTGCGCCCGCGGATCCGCGCTGCCGCAGAGAGCCTCGTCCAAGACTGGATGCCGGAGGGGGAGACCGACCTTGTCGGGCGTTACACCGCCCTGATCCCAGCCCAGACCATAGCCGAAATCCTCGGCCTGCCGCGCGGAGACATCCCTCGCTTCACGCGTCTCGCCTACGAGGTCTCCCGGGTGCTGAGCTTCACCTTCGGACCGGAGGACATCCCGGAACTCGAAGCGGCCGCGGTCGCGCTACAGGATTATGTGCATGCACTTCTCGATGCGCGCCGATCGGCGCCCCAGGACGACTTCCTGACGCGCTTCCTCGCGGAAGCCGAGGCGGCGGGTGAACTCACCCCCCAGGAAGTGATCATCCAGCTCGTGCAGATGATCATCGGCGGCACCGATACGACCCGCGTCGCCGGCGCCATGCAGGTGGCGCTGCTGCTGCAACATCCCGAGCAATGGGCGGCGGTAAGAGGCGATTCCGGCCTGATCCCGGCCGCGGTAGCAGAATCCCTGCGCTACGAGCCGAGCGTCGGGTCCGCTGGGCGGGTAGCCCGGGAGGAGATCCGCCTCGACGGTCATGTCGTGCCGGCCGGAAGCCTGATCCTGCTCTCGACCCTGTCGGCGTTGCGGGACGAGGCCGTCTACGCGCATCCCGACACGTTCGACGTCCGGCGCACCGACCTACCACGCCTGCATCCGGTCTTCGGCGGCGGCGCACACCGGTGCATCGGCGAAGCTCTGGCGCGGATCGAACTGGAGGAGGGCCTGGGCGCCCTGACGCGCCTAGCCCCGCGCCTCCGCCTGACCGGCGCGATGCCGGTCCTCCAGGGCCACAGCGGCATCCGACGCATCGATGCGCTGAGGGTCGCCGCGTAGCACCTTTACCCTCCGGTGGAGGCGCGCCTGCTTCGATCACGCTCCGCAGCTGCGCTCTGACAGGCCGCCCCCAGCTTCGCTCCCCGTTGCCGTCGCGACAGCACGGCAGCCGCTCTCCCCGCGCGCGAAGTGCGTCCGACGGAGGTATTCCTTCGGGCGACGCCAGCCGCAGGGCGTTCCAACTCGATCCCGAGCATCGCCCGCCCAACGGTCGACGATGGTCGCAACGTTGCGATCCTGTCGGGATCGACGCGTCTTGACGCATCGCACTTGGGCCGTCGGCGCCGGTGAGCCCGACCTCCCGCCCGTGATCACGGACGAGGGCGGCCAAGTGCTCAGAGCCTCCGGATCAAAAGCTGGATCTCGCAGCGGGCGGCCGCTGGAGGGGCGGACGTTCCAACGGTGCGCATGAGCGCAACCCGACCCCCTGGCCTGGATGCGGTCACGCGCGGTTGCACATCGTATCCGAAGATCATCGAAAAAGATTGCAGCGCGTAATATCGATGGCGAATAAATTGGCGTGTTTCTAATGTCATGAGTTTTCAGATCGAAGAAATCATGGCGTAAGATCGCCGCTGCACTCCTGATACGCCACGATCGGGAGTATGAGACCATGAATTCTCATCGGACCAGAATCACGGCGGGCGCCGCGATCGGTGTCATTCTCTTGCCCCTTGCAGTCCCGACCGCCGCACGATCGCACCCGGCCCCGCGCTTCACGCAGCCCGACGTGCCGAGCCTCGCCGCGATCAACCACCCTCTTGCATCCCGGACGAGCCGTGACGTTCGTTCTCCCGCCGTCGAGCGCGAGCACCTCAGGGCGCAGCGCGTCATCAGCCGCGTCTGCTCGGGCTGCTGATGCCGGCGATGTTCCTTCCGGAAGCTCCCGCCGTGGCGGTGGACACCTTTCCTTTGCTCGGTCGCGCGCGGCGGGTGGCTGACTGGGCCCAGAGTGTTCGCCGACGCTGTACCGTCGCCACAGTATGGGACAGTCCTTTCCTCGCCGTGGCGCCGATACCGTTGATTCTGGGGTTGGCATCCGCGACCGCGCCGGAACCTGACGCCCTCGGCGTCGCCGGGCTTGCCGCAACGTGTCTTGCGCTGCGCGTTCAGCGCCTTCGCTCCACCGCCCGGATGGTGATGCAGCAACGAGACAATCTCGCGCGCTTGGCCGCCCCTGCTGTCGCCCGATGGATCGCGGACACCGACTTCAACACTTTGCGCGCCGGCTGGGAGCAGGAGGCAACGGTGCTGTTTGCCGACATCTGCGGCTTTACCCGTCTCTGCGAAACCCTGGCGCCGAGCGACGTCGCAGCATTCCTTGCCGATTTCCGGGGCCGCGCCGCGCGGGCGATCGAGGCGGCGGGCGGCCTTGTCGACAAATTCGTGGGCGACGAGGTCATGGCCGTGTTCGGCGTGCCGCAAGCAACGTCCGAGGATGCCGATCGCGCCGTCGCGGCGGCCCGCGCGCTTGCTGCTGCCATGTCGGACTGGAGCCGCGAACGGGAGCAGGCGGGTCTATCGCCGGTCCGTATCGGCATCGGGCTGCATCGCGGTCCGGTTTTCTTCGGCGCCATCGGGGCGGAACGCGTCGAGTTCACCGCGGTCGGCGACACCGTCAACGTGGCGCGTCGCCTGGAGCAGATGACCCGCACCCTCGCCTGCGGCTGCATCGCATCAGAAGCCGTTGTGCAGAAGGCGACGTCCGGCGAGGCACAGATCGTGGCCGTCACGCCCGTGCGCGGAGCCTGTGCCGTCAAACGCCTGTTCGCGATCTCGCTTCACACCTAGCCGCGGACCGGTTTGTCCATACGCCTGAAGTGTCTTCCGAATGCGTGCGGAACAAACTCGACCGAGGCTGGAAGCTCCATCGGGTCTGTGATGCGCGGAGCACCCTCGTTCGGCTGCAGGCGGGGCACGGTCAGCAAAACGAAGTCGACCGGGCCGCCGAATTTACCTCGGGGCTAAACTGCGACTTCGGCATCTCAGCCCAGGCCTACGATGCCGAGCCTTTTCACGACACGATCTTGGAAGCATGAGCGGACCGTCGATCTCGCCACGGTTTAGCCGGCGGCGGCCGCACGCATATGATCGCCATCGTTCCTCCGCACGTTCTCAATGCGCGCTGCCGGTCTCGAAGAACTTGAACAGGAACAGCGCTGCGATCACCCACACCACCGGCTTCACCTCGCGCGCGCGGCCGGTGAGCAGCTTCACCGCCGCGTAGGTGATGAAGCCGAAGGCGACGCCCGTGGCGATCGAGTAGGTGAACGGCATGAGGAGCGCGGTCACGCAGGCTGGGATGACCTCGGTGGAATCGTCCCAGGCGAGATCCACCAGCTCGCGGAGCATCAGACAGGCGACGTAGAACAGCGCCGGCGCAGTGGCATAGGGCGGGACCGCGCCGGCCAACGGCGCGAAGAACAGGCAGGCTAGGAACAGCACCGCCACGGTGGCGGCGGTCAGCCCGGTGCGTCCGCCCTCGGCCACCCCGGAGGCGCTTTCCAGATAGGCGGTGGTGCTCGATGTGCCGAGCAGCGAGCCCACGAAGATCGCAGTGGAATCGGCCAGGAGCGCGCGGTCGAGGCGCTGCATTCGGCCGTCGGTGAGCAATCCGGCGCGGCTCGCCACCCCCATCAGGGTGCCGGTGGCGTCGAACAATTCGACCAAAAAGAGCACCAGGACGACGTGGAGCAGGCCCCCCGACAGGGCGCCTGAGAGGTCGAGGGCGAACAAGGTCGGCGTGATCGAGGGCGGCATCGAGACCACGCCCTCGAATGTGTTGCCGGCGACGAAAAAGCTCAGCCCCGTGACCGTCAGGATGCTTGTGAGCAGAGCCGCCCTCACCCCTCGGGCGGACAACGCGGCGACGATCAGGAAGCCGATCACCGCCAGCACCGTGCTCGGCTTGTGCAGGTCGCCGAGGGTCACGAACGTCGCCGGGCTGGCAGCCACGATGCCGGCGTTCTTGAGCGCGATGACGGCCAGGAACAACCCGATCCCGACCGTGAGGGCGATCCGCATCGAGCGCGGGATGCCGTCGACGATGATCGCCCGGAGGCCCGTTAGGGTGACGGCCAGGAAGCAGAGGCCGGAGATGAACACCGCGCCGAGCGCCGCCTGCCAGGTGAAGCCCATTCCGAGCACGACCACGTAGGCGAAGTAGGCGTTGAGCCCCATCCCGGGCGCCAGGGCGATCGGGTAGTTGGCGTACAGGCCCATCACCAGCGAGCCGAGCGCCGCGACCAGGCAGGTCGCCACGAACACCGCGCCTTTGGGCATGCCGTCATCGGCCAGGATGCTGGGATTGATGAACACGATGTAGGCCATCGTCAGGAAGGTGGTCAGGCCCGCGAGCAGCTCCGTGCGCACGGTGGTGCCGTGCTCGGCGAGCCGAAACCGGCGCTCCAAGAGGCCGAATTGCCCGGCCGCTGGGATCGCGACCTTGCGCGCGTCGTCCATCATCCCTCCCCGCCGCGGCCGGCCATCGTGGCCCGGAAGATCCTGTCGGGCGCGAAGGGGGTCGCGGTAAGCCGGGCCCCGGTTGCGTCGCGGATCGCGTTGCCGAGGGCCGCCGCCACCGGATTGAACGGCGACTCGCTCATCGACTTCGCGCCGAGCGGCCCGACGCTGTCGTGGGTCTCGGCGAACAGCACTTCCGTGTCCGGAACGTCGGCGCAGGCCGGGATGTGGTAGTCGCGCAGCGTCCGGGTGGTGACCCGGCCTCCGGCGTCGATGGAGACATCCTCGTACAGGGCGGCGCCGATCGCCTGCGCGATCCCGCCCTCGACCTGGCCGCGGCATTGCATCGGGTTGATCACCCGTCCGGCGTCGGCGGCATGGACGCTCCGAAGGATGCGGACCTCGCCGCTCACCGGGTGGACGGCCACCCGGAAGGCCTGGACGTTGAACGCCACCGAACGGGGGCTGCCATCGGCCCGGCCCCGGGCCTCGAGCGGGCCGATCTCCGCCAGCAGCAGGGATCCGCCGGGCACCGCCACGGCGTCTCCGGCCAGCCGGCATGCGTCTATCCCCGTACCGGATATCTCCGCTGCGCGCGCCCGGATCATCACCGCCAGCGCCTCGGCCGCGCGGAGCACCGCCAAGCCGGCAACCACGGTGCCGGTGCTGCCGTAGGCGCCGGTGTCGTGGTCGACGGCGTCGGTATCCGCCCCCGCGACCCGGACGCGGTCGGGGGCAGCGCAGAGTGCCGAGGCCGCGATCTGACGATGGACCGTGGCGGTCCCGTTGCCGAATTCGGCCGTGCCGACCCGCACGGTGAAAACGCCGTCCGGATCCAGGCTCACCCGCGCGTCGGCATGATGGCCGCGGGGCGGGATCGTGTCGATCATGGCCATCGCCATGCCTGTGCCGGCCCGCCAGCCGGGCTCGGGTTCCGGCCCAGGATCGGCGCGCAGGGCCTCCTCAGCACGGTCGAGGCATTGATCGAGACCGTAACTGCCGAAGACTACGTCGTGTGGCTCAAGACTGTTCGACACCATCGGGTCGCCCGGACGGACGGCGTTGATCCGGCGCAACGCGAATGGGTCGATCCCCAACGAGCGGGCTACTTCGTCGAGGGCCGATTCGAGGGCGAAGATCGTCTGGCTCAGCCCATAGCCCCGGAAAGCACCCGACGGCACCGTGTTGGTGAAGACGGCGTGGCCGTCGACCCGCTTGTTCGGGCATTTATAGGCGGCGAGCACCTCATTGCAGCCGTGATGAATCACGCCGCCGGCATGGTTGCCGTAGGCGCCGGTATCGGAGAGCACGTCGAGGCTGATCGCCGTGAGGCGCCCGCCCCGCCGGGCGCCGACCTTCACGGCGACCTGCATCGGGTGGCGCGTGGTGGTCGCGCTGAACTGCTCCTCGCGGGTCAGCTCCCATACCACCGGCCGGCCGGTGCGCAGGATCGCGAGCGTGACCAGATCCTCGGTCAGCATCTCCTGCTTGCCGCCGAAACCGCCGCCGACGCGGCCGCACAGGACCCGAACCGCATCCCGTTCGAGCCCGAACAGGTCGCACAGGGCGTCGCGCGTCAGGAACGGCACCTGGCTGCTGGTGCGCAGCGTCAGCCGCCCGTCCGGGTCGCGCCACCCGACGGTGCCATGCGTCTCCAGGGCGACGTGCTGGACCCGCTGTGATCGGAAGGTCTCGGCGTAGACGACATCGGCCTCGGCGAAACCCGCCTCCACGTCGCCGATCTGGCCGTGGACCTCGGCGGCCAAGTTCGGATGGCGCGTCAGCGGAGGCGCGTCCGCGCCGGGCCGGTCCGCCGGATCGTGGATGATCGGGGCATCCCCGGCGAGGGCTAGGACGGGATCGAAGAGGGCCGGTCGCAGTTCGTAGGTGACGCGCAACGCCCGGCAGCCGGCCTCCGCGGCGGCCTCGGTCTCGGCCAAAACGGCCGCGACCCGCTGGCCGACGAAACGCATGATCGAATCGAGGACCCGCGTGTCGGCGGCGTCGTCGCGCGGGTCCTCGTGGCGGCCGGTGGAGAACGCCTGCTGCGGCGCATCCGCGTGGGTCAGCACCGCGACAACCCCCGGGACGGCGCTCGCCGCCGCGGTGTCGATCGCGACGATGCGGGCATGAGCGTGCGGCGAGCGGAGGACCTTGAGGTGCAGAGCGCCGTCCGGCGGCGCATCGAGGGTGAAGCGCGCTCGCCCGGTCACCACCAGGGGCGCGGCCGGAGCCGGCAGGTTCCGGCCGATCGGGTCTCCCTCCCCGGCGACATCGCGATGGGCGATCCCCGCAACGGCATCCCGGATCGCACGGTATCCGGTGCAGCGGCACAAATTCCCTTTCAGGGCCGTACCAAGGTCCCGCTTCTGCCCTTGGTTCAGGGTCGCGGCGGTCATGATCATGCCGGAGGTGCAGAAACCGCACTGGAAGCCCTGGGCGGCCAGGAACGCCGCCTGCACCGGATGGATCACGTCGGGCGCCGCATCGCCCGGCCGGCAGGGACCGGCCAGACCCTCGATGGTGGTGATGCTGCGGCCCTCGGCCCTAAAGGCCGGGACCAGGCAGCTATGCACCGGCTCGCCGTCGAGATGGATCGTGCAGGCGCCGCAATCGCCGGCGTCGCAGCCCTTCTTGACGCCGTACCAGCCGGCCTCGCGCAAGTAGGTGCGCAGGCACTGGCCGGGGCGCGGCTCGCCGGTATGCGCGTGGCCGTTGACCGTGAATCTCATGCCGCAGCCTTGTCGGATAACGCTTCGCGGATCTCCTCCGCGAGGTGGCGGGTCATGTGCGCCCGCCACTCCGGCTTTCCGTGCACGTCGTCGTACCAGAGGTCGTCCGGGATCGCGGCCTCCAGTGCCCGGGCGAGTTCCCGGCGATCCGGCAGGCCCGCGAACGCAAGGCGCAGGGGCTTGCGGATCGAGGCCGTGACGGTGAGCGCGAAGGCGCCGTCGGACTCTCTGGTGCCGATCAGCAGCGCCCCCGAACGGCCGTTCGGACTCAAACTGATGCGCTGGAACGCGGTGCGGCGGGTCAGGGCGGCGGCCAGGATGATCACGCTGCGCAGGATCTCCCCCGGTCGGAGTGCATTCCGTTGCGGCCCGAGGACGAATTCCGTGACCGGGAGACGGCGCTCGCCGCCATCCGATGCCCAGATCACGCAGGTCGCCTCGAGAGCCGCGGTTAGCGCGGTCATGGGCCCGGCCGGCAGGGCCATGCACAGGTTGCCGCCGACCGTCGCGACGTTCCAGATCTTGAACGACCCCAGCAGGGCCCGGCAGCACTGCCCGACGAGCGGAGCTGCAATCCAGTTCGACGGCAGTTCCAGCCGGTCGAGCTGGGCTATGGTGCAGGTCGCCGCCAGCGTCAGGCCGTCGGGATCGACGGCATGCGGCGACCAGCCGAGCGACGCGAGGTCGACAAGCCGCCGCGTCGTCGGCTGCGGCTCCGAGAACAGCCAAGTCCCGCCGGCCAGACAGGCGTCGCCGTCCTGCCAATCCGGCAGGTCGGCACGCGCATTCGGGCGGAGGATGGTGTCAATCGTGTTGAGGTCCACACGCCCTCCTTGGCCTCGAATCGCCCGGATCGCTGTTCGGCCTCACCATATGCCGGCCGATGCGCGGCGTCGGTCAAGGGACGCGGTGGAGATATGGCGCCTCCGGTCCTAAGCTCAGGCTTCGAACATCCTCTCGGAGATCATCATGGCTCTGATAGCATCGCGGTATGGCAAGGATCGCGTCCGGGTCCTACGGTTGACCCGTTCCGGCGACCACCATGTGCCGCGGGAGCTGACGCTTTCGGTGATCCTGACGGGTCAATTTGAGGACGCTTGGATACAGGGCGACAATCGGGCCTGCATCGCCACGGACAGCATGAAGAACATCGTCAACGTGACGGCGGCCAAGAACCCGTCCCTGAATGCGGAAGCGTTCGTGGCTGCCGTTGCAAAGGTCCTGCTCGACACCTACCCGCAGGTCGAGGCCGTGGCGATCGAGGCCGAGGAGACCCGCTGGCTGCGTCACGCCATCGCGGGAATACCGCACGGCCATACCTTCACCCGCGACGGCAACGGCTTCGGCTTCGTTGGGCTGCACACGGACCGCTCGGGGTCGATCCTGTCGTCGGGCTTGCGCGGCTACACCTTCATGAAGACCACGCAATCCGGCTGGACCGGCTTCGTCGCAGACGGCTACCGCACTTTGCCGGACGCCACCGACCGTATCGCCGCCACGAGCATGGACGCCACCTGGACCTGGTCGTCGCCTCCGGCGGATTACGAGGTGGCGAACGCGCGGATCCTCTCGACGCTGCTGACGGTGTTCGGGACGCGTTACAGCCGCGGCGTGCAGGACAGCATGTACCGGATGGGCGAGGCCGCGCTCGACGCGGTCCCGGAGGTGGCCGAGATCGCCTTCGTGATGCCGAACAAGCACTATGTGCCGATCGATCTCAGGCCGTTCGGATTGGACAACCCCGGAACGGTGTTCCTCCCCACGGACGAGCCGTCCGGCCGGATCGAGGCGACGATCGGCCGAACCGGCTGAGCGCGCGTCCTCTGGTGCGTTTCGAGACGGCCAGTTCGATACAGCGTTGCTCGGCTCTCAAATCCTCGCGATTGGAACAGCCTCGCACTGGTCGATGGGTACGCGTGCAATGCACGGACGCGTTGCAGAACCGCACGAGCCAGAAAGGGCCTGCCGACCGGGTGCGTGCGAAGGTGCGCGGCCCAATCGGGTGACACAGCGATACTTCGCGTTTCGTCACTGAATGTTCCAGCGACCGATGGCCGTCGCTGTTCGGATAACCGTGGAGCGGGCGAAACGATCGTGCCCGATGCGTGGCAGATATGCTGAATTACCGCGGCCGAGTGTATAATTATCGACGAAAAACGGAAAATACGGCGTAGCATAGATTAAGAGACGATATTTACGCCTGCAACCCCTGCGTGCGCCGCTAAAAGCTACGGGCTGGACGCGGCCCGCGAGCCAAACAGTCGTCGTTTATTTCATGTTCGACCATTTAACCTGCAGTCAATCCGCTTCCTGATACAGCCGCCTGAAGAAAAACCGCGACGCACGGCACCAGCACGCCTTGCATCCCGTCAGAGCTTCCGGAGGACATCATGTTCAATCGCCTGGCGGGCGCGCGCGACCGGGACGCCAAGCTGGCCGCCCTGAGCCGGTCCCTCGCGACGATCGAATTCGCCCTGGACGGCACCATTCTGGATGCCAACGACAATTTCCTCGCAGTGATGGGCTACACCGTCGCCGAGATCCGCGGGCGCCACCACAGTCTGTTCGTCGACCCGGCGGAGCGCGAGGGCGAGGCCTATCGCCAGTTCTGGGATAAGCTGCGACTCGGCACGTACCAGACAGCGGAATACAAGCGCTTCGGCAAGGGCGGCCGCGAGGTCTGGATCCAGGCGAGCTACAACCCGGTGCTCGATCGTGCCGGCAGGCCGACCAAGATCGTCAAGTTCGCCACCGATATCACGTCGCAAAAGTTGCGCGCCCTCGACCTCGACGGCCAGATCGCCGCGCTTCACCAGTCTCAGGCGGTGATCGCCTTCACGCTCGACGGGACGATCCTGAGCGCCAACCAGAACTTTCTGGACGCCGTCGGGTACCGGCTCGACGAGATCGTCGGACGTCACCACGGGCTGTTCGTCACCGACGCGGAACGGTCCAGTGAGGCCTATCGCGCCTTCTGGGCAGCGCTGGCGGCCGGCGAATTCCAGTCCGCCGAGTACCGGCGGATCGGCAAGGACGGCCGCGAGGTCTGGATCCAGGCGACCTACAACCCGATCAACGATGCGAGCGGGCGACCGGTCAAGGTCGTCAAGTTCGCAACCGACATCACCGCCCAAGTCCGAGAGCGCCAGCGTCGCGCCGAGGCCCAGCAGGCGATCGGTGCTGACCTCGACGCGATCGGCCGAGCCGTCGAGGACGTGACGCGTCAGACCGGGACGGCGGCCGATACCGCCGGCCGCGTCTCCATCGATATCCAGGCCATGGCGTCCGGCGCCGAGCAACTTTCGATCTCCGTGAGCGAGATCAGCCAGCAGGTCAGCCACGCGGCGTCGATGGCGGGCCAGGCCGTGACGCAGACGCAGCAGACCGGCAGCATCGTCTCCGGCTTGAGCGATCAAGCCGCGCAGATCGGCGACGTGGTCGGGCTCATCGCCGGCATCGCCGCGCAGACGAACCTCCTGGCGCTCAACGCGACCATCGAGGCGGCGCGCGCCGGCGAGGCCGGCCGCGGCTTTGCGGTCGTCGCGTCCGAGGTCAAGGCTCTCGCCGAACAGACGGGTCGCGCCACGGACAAGATCCGCAATCAGATCGCCGCCGCCCAGTCGGCCACCCGTGAAGCAGTCGGTGCGATCGACACCATCCAGGGTACGATCCGGACCTTGAGCGACGTCTCCTCGAGCATCGCCGCGGCCGTGGAGGAGCAATCCGCGGTCACGCGCGAGATGTCCGGCAGCATGCAGACGGTCTCCCACGGGGTCTCGACCATCGCGGCCGGCATGGACACGATTGCCCAGGCCAGCGAGCAGGTAGACCGCGCCACCCGCCAGGTGCGCGAGGCTTCGCGCTTGGTGGGATGAGATCTCGAAGGCTTCGCCGGGCGCGCGTCGGATCAGCGCGTCCCCCGGGTCAATTTTATAAGATCAATCGCCCAAATCCTGATACTCCGG